>JANOZA010000782.1:0-25244 GCA_031429155.1 Verrucomicrobiota bacterium
CTGGCTCCACCTCGACGTCATGGACGGCCACATGGTGGACAATATCTCCTTCGGTCCGGCCTTCGTCGCCACCATTCACCGCACCAACGATATCTTCCTTGACGTGCATCTCATGATCGAACGGCCCGACCACTTCCTCGATCGCTTCATCAAGGCCGGCGCGGACAATATCACGGTCCACGTCGAAGCGCAGCACGATGTCAGGGAAACGCTCCGCCGCATCCGCGCTGCGGGCCTCACCTGCGGACTCGCGGTGAATGTGGCCACCGATTTTGCCGCCGCCGAGCCGTTCATGGACGAGATCGACCTCTTCCTCGTGATGACCGTCAACGCCGGCTTCGGCGGCCAGTCGCTCATTCCGGAAACCCTGGAAAAAGTCCGCGCCGCCGCCGCCCATCGCGAAAAGCACGGCCTGAAATACCACATCGAAGTGGACGGCGGCGTTTATCTGAACACCCTTCCGCCCGCCCTCGCCGCCGGTGCCAACGCCATAGTCGCCGGCACCGCACTCTTCGGTGCCCCGGATATGGGCGAGGCCATCCGGCAGTTCCGCGATTGCACGCCCGCAGCGTAACCGAAAGGATGACCGCCCTGGGTCCGTTGACCCAAGCCCTCTTATCCCGTCTTTTCCATGACCCCCGCCGAAAATCTCGACGCCCATCTCCGCAACATCATCGAATGGCACTTCAACCCTGAAACCGGCTGCGATTTCTGGCTGGACTGGGCGAAGAACGCCGGCTGGGACCCGCGGAAGGAGGTGAAGACCTTTGCGGACCTCAACAGGTTCCCCCACTTCGAGGACGTCTGGCTGCGCGATGAGCAGAACGAGCGCTTTGTGCCGCGCGGATTCGGCGACCGGCCGTTCAACATCTTCGAAACCGGCGGCACCACCGGGGTGCCGAAGCAGCGCATCGGCTGGGACGACTACAAGGTGGACTACGAGGAGTTCGGCGACAATCTGAACGACGAATTCTTCCCCCGCGGTGGCAAGTGGCTCATGATGGGCCCGACCGGTCCGCGCCGTCTGCGTCTGGCCATCGAGCACCTCGCCAACTACCGCGGCGGCTCGTGTTATTTCGTGGATCTCGATCCGCGCTGGGTGAAGAAACTCATCGCTCGCAAGCAGTTCGATGAAGTGGAGCGCTACATGAAACACGTCGTGGATCAGGGCGTGGAAATGATCAAACACCGCGGCGTGCAGTGCCTCTTCACCACCCCGCGACTCCTCGAAGCCCTGGCCGAACGCATCAGCATCGCCGGCTGCGGCGTGAAGGGCGTCTTCTGCGGCGGCACCAGCATGACCCCGCAAATGGTGCGCTTTCTCATGGAGGAAGTGCTGGAGGGCAAAAGCCAGTTCGTCCCCACCTACGGCAACACCCTCATGGGCCTCGCGTGCAGCCTCCCGGACACCCTGCGCGCCAACAATTACTCTGTCACCTACTGGTCACCGCAGCCCCGCGCCGTCCTGCGCATCGTGGATTTGAAGGACACAGGCAAGATCGTGGACTACGACGAATACGGCCGCGTGGAACTGACCACCATGACGAAGGAATTCTTCATGCCCCGCTTCCTCGAACGCGACGAAGCCATCCGCCGCAAGCCCTGCGACAAGTACCCCTGGGACGGCGTCGGCGACGTCCGGCCCTTCGGCGCGCTGGAGAAGAAAGTGATCGAGGGGGTTTACTGATCCTCATTCCGGTTTGGTCTTCATGCGGATGGTTTTCACCAATTCTGCAAACGTTTCAATTTGCTGAGTATCCGGGTGAAACCTCGCCCATGATTCCGCACCATAGAAGTCCACAACCAGAGAGCGGTCCTTAAGCTTAAGTTCGAGAAAATCGTGATTGGCGTCAAATATGCACACGGTTCCGCCTCCAGCGAGGGCCTTCGCTTCTGCCTCCAGGGATGCTCCTGTTAACTTCCAGGCGTTTCCCGTATCAGCCAGAGCGATGATTTCCGAGAACAGTCCGTCTCGCGTTCCATCCCGGAAGTCACTCTCACCGGTGTGATGGGAGTAGCCACGGACCTGATAGGAATCGTCCGGAAAAATGCGAATGTCGCTGTCGAATCCCCAGCCACCATTCACCTGAAGGCGCACATAGGGCGGCGATGGCTCCCGGGAACGGAGGATCGCGTAAACGAAGACAAGCGCCGAGAATAGGAAGAGCAATACGCTGCCCGCGTTTAGAATGACCGGCTTTGAAATCTTCAGCATGGGCTGGGTTAGATGGTGCGCGATGCCTCCGCGTTCATTCTAGTTCGGATGGATGGAACCGGCGTGAAGACTGCCGTCTCCTACACAAGCAAAGTCTTCGCGCTCTGCGCTTCCTATTTCGGGCCGTTGATGCGGTTGTTGAAACCCTGGAAGGGGAAGGCCAGGGCTGTAGGGGTTGAGGCCGCACTGGTGGAACAGGGAGGCCTTAAGGTCGTGGATTGAGCGACCGCCGCATTTCGTCTCGAGCGGCGGATTTATGCGTCACGAACATTATATACGCCAAGTATCAGGTTTGCTGCGCATCACTAAACGCTCAGGCCTCGCCGTTGCCTGTTCCTTCTCTTCAAAATCACTTCCGGCTCTTCCGCGTCTTTTTCAGCACATCCCGGTAGTCCACTTTCTTCGGCGGCGTCTTTGTTGTGGGAATACCGCCGGCTTTCAGTTCCCGGATCTGGTCCCGCAGCAGTGCGGCGCGCTCGAATTCCAGGGACTGACTGGCTTCCACCATTTCCTGCTGCATCTGGCGGATGACTTCCTCCACGTCTTCGTCAGAGCCTTCTGCCACGCGGGCGGACTGCATCTCGGGCTGGGCAAGGCGCAGACCCTCCTGCACCCGGCCGCGCACAGGCATGGGCACGAGGCCGTGGCGCTCGTTGTATTCCATCTGCGTGCGGCGGTGATACTCGGTGACACCGATCAGCGCCTGGATGCTCTTCGTCACCACATCGCAGAAGAGGACCACTTCGCCCTCCGTGTGACGCGCGGCGCGGCCTGCGGTTTGAATGAGGCTCGTTTCGCTGCGCAGGTAGCCTTCCTTGTCGGCATCGAGGATGCAGACGAGCGAAACCTCCGGCAGGTCGAGGCCTTCACGCAGGAGATTGATGCCCACGAGAATATCAAACTCCCCCGCGCGCAGGCCGCGGAGAATCTCCACGCGCTCGATGGCATTCACGTCGCTGTGAACGTAGCGCACTTTGAGATTCAGATTGCGCAGGTAATCGGTGAGATCTTCGGCAGTTCGCTTGGTCAGCGTTGTAACGAGCACGCGCTGGTTAAGCTCCACCCGCTGGCGGCAGAGTTCGATGGTTTCATCTATCTGGCCCTTGAGCGGCTTGAGAGTGAGCTTCGGATCGAGAAGTCCCGTGGGACGGATGATCTGCTCGGCGATAAGCGGACGGCCGGGCGTGGTGACATCAAAGTCCTCCACCGGCTGGCTCGTTGGTGATATATGCACGTTGCGTTCCGGCTTCGGCGCGCCGGGCAGGGCTTTGACATGCGGGATGTAGCCCTCGTTGCCCACCACGCTGTTTTGAATCTCAAACCCCGCCGGCGTGGCGCTCACGTAGAGCATCTGCCGCGTCCGCTTCATGAATTCCGGAAACCGCAGCGGCCGGTTATCCAGCGCGCTCGGGAGACGGAATCCGTATTCCACCAGCGTCGTCTTCCGCGTTTTGTCGCCCTCATACATGCCGCCGATCTGCGGAATGCTGGCGTGGCTCTCATCCACCACGAGCAGGAAATCTTCCGGGAAAAAGTCGAGCAGTGTGTAGGGCGTTGCGCCCGGCTCCCGACCGGTGAGATGGCGGCTGTAGTTTTCGATACCCTGACAGAATCCCATCTCGCGCATCATTTCCAGATCGTAGTCGGTCCGCTGCCTGATGCGCTGCGCTTCGAGGAGCTTGTTCTCCTTCTCAAACCAGGCCACGCGCTCGTCCGCTTCGGCGCGGATCGTGTATTGCGCCTTCTTCATCTTCTCCGCCGCGGTGACGAACTGCTTCGCCGGATAAAACGTGAACGCCTCCACTACGTTGGTGCTGTTCCCTGTCAGCGGCTCGAACATGCTGATGCGGTCAATCTCGTCGCCGAAGAACTCCAAGCGCACGCCTTCATTTTCCAGTGAGGCCGGCCACACCTCTACCACATCGCCGCGCGCGCGAAATTTCCCGCGCTGAAAATCAATGTCATTGCGCTCGTACATCACCTCCACCAGCCGGTTTAGAAAATGATCGCGGTCCATGGTCATGCCTTTGCGCACCGGGAACATCGCCTGCGCGTAATCCTCCGGCGAACCCAACCCGTAAATGCACGACACACTGGCCACCACGATGACATCCTCCCGCGTCAGCAGCGCACTCATCGTGCTCAGCCGCAGCCGTTCGATCTCCTCATTGATGCTGCTGTCCTTCTCAATGTAGGTGTCGCTCCGCGGGATGTAGGCCTCCGGCTGGTAGTAATCGAAATAGCTCACGAAATACTCCACCGCATTCTCCGGGAAGAACTGCCGCAGCTCTGAGTACAACTGCGCCGCCAGCGTCTTGTTGTGCGACATCAGCAGCACCGGCTTCCCCACCTCCGCGATGACATTCGCCATCGTGAACGTCTTCCCCGATCCCGTCACGCCGAGCAGCGTCTGATGCCGGTTCCCTGCTTTCAGCGACTTCACCAGCTTGCCAATGGCCTGCTGCTGATCGCCGCCCGGCGGATAGGGCTGATGTAGGGTGAAAAGGGACATGGGGGCCGGCATGGGCAGAAGCACCCAACATCAGCCGACCGAAGGGAGACAGCCGAACACTTCAACTTCAAATCTGAGGGAACCGCCAGGCACCAAAAAAGCTCCAGGGACAGCCGCCCCCAGTTTGGTATTGCCGCCCATCACGGCGTGTAATACATGTGGGCATGACCACGATTTCACTGAAGCTCCCGGAGACTCTGCTGGCCCGGCTGGAAGCGGAAAGCCGCCAGCGCCGCGTCAACAAGTCCGCGCTGGTCCGCGCGGCACTTGAAAAGGAACTGGCCGCACCGTCGGCCGGAGGCGAAGCCTCATGCTTTGACCTGGCGCGCGATTTGGCCGGCTCAATGAAGGGACTTCCGAAAGACCTGTCCACCAATCCCAAATACCTGAAAGGCTTCGGCGAATGAAAAGCCCCGTGCTGCTCGACACGGGACCGCTGGTCAGCTTTCTCAGCGCGTCAGACAAGCACGCCGCGTGGGTGCAGGAGCAATGGACGCGCCTCTGCCCGCCGCTGCTCACCTGTGAGGCGGTCCTGACCGAAGCCGCCTTTCTCCTGAAACGCGAAGGTGCGGATACCGATGGCCTCTTCGCCCTGCTCGAACGCGGGGTCGTGCGCGTGGCGCTGGAAATCAGTGAGGAACATCCTGACCTGCGCGTCCTCATGCGCCGCTATCGCGACCGGCCCATGTCCCTGGCCGATGCCTGCCTTGTGAGGCTGTCAGAACTGCACAGCGGCAGCACCATCTTCACTCTGGATGGCGACTTTCGCATCTACCGCCGCCACGGCAACAAAGTCATCCCGGTGTTGATGCCGGACGTGTGAGGTTGCGGCGCGATTTCCGCACTTTACGGAATCTCCCGCACCCTGTAAAACCGGCTGGCGTCCAGGCTTGGATGCCTCTCAGTCCGCGGTAGACCGCGGTCGAGCCACTGCGTGCGGTTGGACGCGGCGCGGATGTTCGGCAGGCTGGCCTGCCAGGGCTGGCCGTTGCGGGAAAACTGGACTTCGTAACGGCGTCCCGGAGTGGTGGTGAACTCCAGCAGCATTTCGCCGCCGGTGAGGCGGGTGATGTTCTCAATGGCCAGACCTGCCTCGCCGCCAGGCACGGAGAGGTCCGGAGGATTCAGGACCACTTCCGTGGAAAGCTGCGGGTTCATCTCCACCGGCGCGCGATTGGGCGAGTAGTATTCAATGACAATGTCCTGCACGGAACGCGGCGACATCCCCTGACGGATATACACAACAACTGATCCATCGGCGCGCGCTTCGCTGGCATTGTTCACCTCCACGCCCGCCGGCAGCCCGCGGATGATCAAGTTGTAAGCCGGCACCGTGGCGGTGGTGTCATTGGTGATGTGAATCATCTGCTCCCGCAGGCCGGTCTGGCGGTTGAGCACCGTGGTGGTGCTGACCACGCCGCTGACAGGATCCGGAATGAAGACCTCGCCAGTGATTGGAAAATCGAACAGCGCTTCGTCGAGGTCATCGCTGGCGATCATTACGCTTCCCGTGTGAGTGCCGACGGCCAGCGTTGTCAGGCTGATCCGAAATACTGCCGACTGATTGATGCCGACGGTAAATGGCAGCAGCGGGACGTTGAGCGCTGTGTAGCCTGGAGGCACGGTGATGCTGCTGACGAGCAATTCCGCGGTGCCGGTGTTGGCGATGGTGAAACTTCGCGTCGCCGGCGTGCCCTGGATGTTTCGACCAAAGTCCACAGATGCCGCCTGGCCGTCTGTGATTTCCGGATCGACTGTCGTCGCGCCTTCGTGCACCGCGATTTCCGGCGATACGACGGTGCCGGTCACGGGAAAGTCAAAAACGGGTTCATCGAGGTCATCGCTTGCGATGCCGACGCGTCCGGAAAATGTCCCCAGGGCTCCGGCGTCAATCCGGAGCCGAAATGCGAGTGACTCTGAGACCGCGATAACTGCCGGCAGCGGCGGCAAATCCAGAGCGGTGAAGCCAGACGGAACCGTGACGCCGCTGATCAGCAGCGGAGCGGTGCCGGTGTTGAGAACGGTGAACACCCGCGCCTGCGGAGATTCCTGCCTGACAATTCCAAAATCCACTGCCGCCGCCTGCCCGTCGGTGAGTTCCGGCGCGGGCGGGCTGCCATTTTGCACGGCGATATCCGGGGTGACGATCCTTCCGGAGACGGGGAAATCGAAAGCAACCTCGTCCGGGTCATTGCTGGTGATGGTTATGCTTCCGCCGAAGTCACTGGCGGAGGCGGTGCTCAACTGGACCGTTAGTGTCAGGGAGGCGTTCACCGCCACGGAAGCGGGAAGCGAAACCGGGGACGTCAGGGAATAACCGGCGGGCAGGGTGATCGCGCTGATGGTGAGCGGAGCCAGGCCGGTGTTGGCGATAGTGAAGGTCCGTACGGGAGGCGACGGCGAGGCCATGCGAGCATCGGGAAAAATCACCGCCACAGTCATGCCATCGCTGAGTTCCGGCGCGCTGGTATCGGCACCGGCATGGATGGCGATCTCCGGCACGAACTCGAACGGGGCCACGGATTGCAGCATGCCTTCGCTCTTGCTGTCCGTGGTGCGTCCGCTGGCCCGCAACTGCCCGCTCTGAGGAAGATTCAGTCCGGTGACTTCCCAACCGCCGGGGATGCGGGTGGCATTTCCCAGAGGCGTCCATGAGGCGCCGCTGTTGGTGGAAAGTTCGATGGAAACCTGCATCACCTCCGGTGCCGTTCCGCCGCGCAGCCACTGCACGCGGGACCGCGCCGGTGCCGTCAGGGACCCGGTGGCGGGATCATTGAATAACCGGGCCATGCCGTTTCTGACCTGGCCGTTCACACTGGTGAAGCTGCCATAGAGGACGATATACCCATCGGCCTGGAGGACCGCCTGAGTGTATTCGTTAGGTCCGGGGCCGGGATTGAAATTTGCCGCGCTGTCCACGCGTCCGTTAGGCAGCAGCCGCGCAATCCGCACCGAGGGTTGCCGGTCCACTTTTTTGAAGTAGCCGGTGATAATGATTTTGCCGTCAGCCTGCAGGATGAGGCCTTCCAGCGAACTATCCGGGCCGGCGCCGATGTCGAAAGTGGCGTGACTTTCCGCGGTTCCATTCGGATTCAGCCTGACGAGCCAGCGATGGGGAGCATTGTTATAGGTGGTGAAGTATCCGGCCGCGAGAATTTGACCGTCCGGCTGCACGGCGAGGGCATAGACCCAGTCGTCAGGTCCGGTGCCGGTGTTGAATGTGGCGGTGCTTTCCACAGAGCCATCCGGCAGGAGCCGGGCGAGATTCCGGCGTGGCTGGCCGTTGATCTGAGTGAAATTTCCGCCGATGAGAATTTTGCCGTCAGGCTGAAGGACCATGCACAGCACGTATCCGTCCATCGTTACCGGGTTCCAGGCGGGGGCGGCTTGTGCGGTGCCGTTGGCATTCACCCGCACGAGGGCGGTTTGCGTGGCCCCGCCGGAGATGTCATTTCGGCCACCCGCAAATATTATCCTGCCGTCAGGCTGCACAGCCGTGCAGACCGTATCGCCTCCGAGGAAGGCAGTGTAATTGAAACTGGAGGTGCTCTCCAGAGTCCCCGCCGTTGACAGACGGACGGAATACCTTCGGTTCTGCCCGTTCCATGAGCCGAAACCACCTCCCACGAGGATCCGGGCGTCGGGCTGAATGGCCAGACTTCGCAACTGCCCGGTGGTTGAAGGGCCGGTCCCGGTATTGAACGTCGCAGTGCTTTCCAGCGAGTCGTCGGCGGTGAGCCGGGCAATGTGGTTGCGGGCCTGTCCGCTGACCGTGCCGAAGCCGCCGGCGATCACCAGCTTCCCGTCAGGCTGAATCACGGCAGTGCTGGGGTATTCAGGGTATCTATCCACGGTCACGTTGGGATTGAACGACCAATCGAGGATGCTGTCATTGAATGCGAAGAAATCTTCGATGATACCGGAAGAGCCGTTGTGCCAGCCACAGGGGACGCGTCCGCGAACCCGCACCACGCCTGCGGGGGGCAGCGTGAGGCCGGTGATCGCCCAGCCTGACGCGGTCCACACGCCTGGCCCCAGCCGCTGCCATGAAACACCGCCGTCCGTGGTTAGATCGTAAGTCACCACGGCGGGGGCCGGCACCGACGTGGTCCGGGCCCAGAGAAAGCTGTTCGCGGTGGGCATCGTGAATGACTGCGAGGAATCGAAGTTGAAGATCCGCGCGATACCCTTGTGATCCTGGGTGCTGACTTTGGTGAACTCCCCGCCGATGATAACATAGCCGCGCTCCTCCAGCATGACACTGAGCACGGTGTCGTTAGGTCCGTCTCCGTCGGCACCGGCGGAGATCGTGCCTGTGGACCTGATCCGCGCCAGCCGGTTGACGGTTGCGCCATTACCGATGGTGAAATCCCCGCCGGCGAGGGCATCGCTGTTCCCCTGGAGCGCGATGCTGTGAACACTGCCATCGAAACCCGTACCAGTGCTGAAAGTGGCCGAGCTTTCCACCGCCCCGGCGGCATTCAGCCGGACGATGCGGCCCCGCACGCGGCTGTCGATGCTGGTGAAATCACCGCCGGCGAGAATTCTGCCATCACCCATGAGCGCCAGGCACAACACCGCGGCATTGGCTCCCGTGCCGGTGTTGAACGTCGCGGTGCTCTCGAGAGAGCCGTTTGCATTGAGCCTGGCGATACGGTTGCGCGCCTGACCATTTATTGCTGTGAAACCGCCGCCGAGCAGAATCTTTCCGTTGGGCTGGACGAGAGCGGTTGAGATGGTGCCATTGGCTCCGGTGCCGGGATTGAACGCGGCGCTGCTTTCCAGCGTACCGTCAGGATTGAGCCTTACAATCCGCCCGCGGGTTTGGCCGCCAAAAGCCGTGAACTCTCCGCAGACGATGATCTGTCCATCCGGCTGGATGGCGAGGCCCGTCACCGCCGCGTTGGCTCCGCTGCCGGTATCAAAAGTGTCAGTGCTTTCCAGTTGGCCATTGGAAAGCAGACGCGCGAGCCCGCCGCGCGGCTCCCCATTCACCGTGCTGAACTGCCCGCCGATCAGAATCTTCCCGTCGTCCTGCACCGCGGTGCAGAAAACGGTGCCGTTAGTGCCGGTGCCTGGATCGAATTCAGGCGTGCCGGTGCCGGGAATGCGCCCGAGGTTTCCTGCTGGAAAACCGTTGATGGCAGTGAAACTTCCGCCCGCCAGCATCTTGCTGTCACCCTGCACACAGGTGGTGTAGAGGCTCGGATTACTGCCACCGGTAATGGCGACGGTGTAGCTGCTTTGCACGCTGCCATCTACAGAGATCCCCGCCTGTGAGACGGGTACGATTCCTGGCAACAATGCTGAAACCGCTGTCAGGGCGATGGTCGTCCCGGTTCTCCTGAGCCAAGTTGGTTTCATTGGGAAATTACTGTTAGGGAATCAAAACCTGAACCCAATCCCGCCGCCGAGCGACCAGCCGCTGAGGTCGGCGGTTCCGGTGGAGGGGCCGGCGTGAATGTCCACTTCGCCTACCCAGTCGTAGCGGCCGAAGGCGGTGAGGCTCCACTGTTCATTCAACTGGCGGCTGACGGCGGCCTGGAGGAAAAAGCCGGGCAGAACGTCAGTGCCCCCATCTCGGTTGGTCCAGTGGTTCTGGGCGGTGGCTGCGGCTCCGTTGCGGCTGACGAAGAGCGTTTCGTTTTGCTCCGCGTCCCAGTCAGCAATGTTGATGGTAAGTCCGGCGCTGGCAAGCAGTGCGAACTTGCCGCGTTGGTATTCCAGCACCGGGCCGAAGGAGAGGGCGCTGAGATTAAGATCAAGATCGGTGCTGATGCTGTTGAAGGCGGTGGCGGTTTCCCCGCCGGAGATGGTGTGGGTGGCGACGCGGTTCATCGGGATGTTCGTCAGCAGGATCCCGGGGCCATTGGGGCCGCCGGTGTAGGGTGCCTGCGGTGCCTGGGAGCCCATGAGGTCGTAGGTGTCGGCGTAAGTGATGCCGTAGTCGGTGCGGGACTTCGCGGCGGTGAACGTGGAGAGCGTGCGGGAAGCACCGGTGTTCATGAAGCTGATGCCGCCCTGGAAACCGAAGCTCAGAGAGTCGGTGTACGGCTGAACCCACTCAAGCTGAAGGTAGGGCGCGGTGCCGTTGAGGTCGCTGGACCAGCCTCCGTACGCGTAGTCGTCTGAAGGGTTCGAAGCGGTGAAAGTGGCGGCGGTTCCATTGCCGCCGTGGAAGTTGATGAGGCCGCTTTGGACCTGCGAAGCGCTGTCGTATCCCCAATACCACGTGTCTCCGCCCTCGGCGGTACCGGCATCCTGGAAGACGAAGCCGTCGAAGTATGTACGGTTGGCGAGGGCGTCTGCAGGCCCGATGGCATCAATGCCCGCAGTATTGGAGCCCGGCCCGATAGTGAGCAGCGAGGGCACGGACTGCGTGCCTGTCAGCCAGTCGAAGCCGCCGAGCGAGCGGTGCATGAGACCACCGGAAACCCGCCACCCGCCGGAGCGGGCAACGGCTGTCGGGGATTTGTCCGGCGCTGCCGGCGTGCCGGCGAGGAGCGGTGACACGCACAATACCAGGGCTGCGGAAGTGTAGAGAGAACGGTCTGTTTTCATAATTTTGGCGGATGGACGAAACCTGGGTGGAGAGAGGACCGCCACTCAATCCATTTCCTGCCAAAAAGGAACATCTTTTTCGACTGCCAGCCGGGATTAGTGGCTTGGAACCAGACTAACCATGACCCAGCGGTGATCCGAACCCGCCTCCGGACCGATGGTGCGGGACGCGGCGAGAAGTTTCGAAGACACGAGCACATGATCCAGCGGCAGGCCGAGGGGGCCGGCGAGGTGCCAGGTATTGGTGAGGCCAAAACCACGGGCGCTGTCATGCAGGCCGGTTTCTTCGCAGAGCCGGGAGAAGGTGCGGGAGAAAGGGGTGCTGTTCAGATCCCCGGCGAGGACGCGGTGAGCGGCTTGCATGTCGCGCAGCAGCGCCGGCCAGGCGGCGAAAGACTCGCGCCAGTCGAGGTACATTTCCGGGCGCAGGGGAGGTGGCGGGTGCACGCCCAGCAGGGCGATCCGCTCGTTCGCCACGGTGATCACCGCATGCACCACGGAAATGCCGCCAGCCACCCGGCGTGCCTTCGGATCCACCAGCGGCAGCCTGCTGGCGAGGCAAATGCCGAACGCATCGGTGTCGGGCTCCTCGATGCGGTATGGGTATTCCTTCCACATTTCCGCGGCGAATTTCGCCTGCCACTCCGGTGTGAACTCTTGGAGCAGCAGCACATCGGGATTTGCCTCGCGGAGGGAGGCGATCATGCGGTCCGGCTCGTTGTACTCCCAGAGCAGATTACACGTCAGCAGCGTGAATGACCGGCTTGGGTCCGGGATGTTTTGTTTGCCGTCAGGAAAATGTTGATACTCCCACACCGGCCAGCCCTGCCAAAGCCCGGCGGCCAGGGCAATGCCGGCGAACTTCCAGTCGCGGAGGAGGAGCAACAGTCCGCCGACCGCCAGCCCGATCACCGCATTCCACAGTCGGAAGTGCCGCAGCAGCTCCATGAGATAGCTGTCCACTGGCAGCAGCAGCACCGCACACGCCAGCGGCATGACCACCGCGATAAACCGCAGCCGCCGCGTGATAAAGCGCCGTAAAGAAAAATGCGGGGAGGCAGCAGCAGCAGGGTCACTCATGCCGCCAGGTATCCGCAGCCGGGCGCAGACAGCAAGGGAGGGCGCGGAAGTGCTCCAGGAACACTCCACTCCGGCGCTACGAAGCCAGCCGGCCCGGCAAACTCCCGCGTGGAAAACCTTGCCCTCACAGGTGCGGCCCGGGACTATGAGTCTCCATGAAAACAACTCACCGGCGTGTCTTCCTTCCTCTCGTGGCGCTCGGCACCGCCGTTTGGCTTACAGCCGCCGCAGCTGCGGTGAACAGCCTCCTTCGTCAGTCGAATGGCGAGGTGCTGCTCACGTCGGCCGCCGCCGGACGTTTTACTGAAATGAGCCGCCTACTTCCCTCTTTCGTCTGACGGCTGTCCCCGCATTATCCTGCCATGCGCGTCCCCTTTCTGCTCTGGTCCTTGCCGCTGACGGCCGCAGGGGGATTTGTCGCTGCGAAGATTTGCCGGCCGGACAATGGATCGCAGCAGTCTGCGAATGGCAGGGCGAATCCGGGGCTTGTCGCGGCATCTCAGGTGAAGGCGCTGCCGGTTTTTAAGGAATCCGGCTCGCGCGGGGTGCCGGAAATGTTCACCGCACTGGCAAAAGCGACCCCCGCGGACCTGCGGCGCATGGCGCTGGGATTGCTGGCTGATCCGCGCCGCCGCCGCGACCTTGGCTTGTGGGGGCCGCTGCTGGCGCGGTGGTCGGAAGTGGATGGCGCGGGGCTGCTGCTCTTTGTACGGCGCGAAGCACCGCCCGGCGAGCGTCCGTGGCTGGAGGCGAAATCCTGGTATGCGTGGGGCGCGGCGAATCCACTGGCGGCCTCTGCGGAAGGCAGGGAATTGCCAGTGCTCATGGCGCGCGAAATCATCGCCGGTATGGCGAAGCGCGATCCGCGTGCGGCGGCGGCCTTTGCGCTGCAAATGCCGGACGCGCAGCACAATCTCTATGGCATCGCTGCGGATGTGGCTGCGTCCGAGCCGGAGCTCATCGCCACCCTGCTGCCGCGTGCCGTGTACGACGGCATGAGGCAGCCGCTCCTGCGGGCGCAGGCCGCGGCGCTTGTCACCACCAATCCCTCTGCCGCTCTCGCCCTGGCGCGGAAGGCCGGGAACCTCGGTCACGATCCAGTGCCCGACACCATGCGTCACATCGCGCAGCACGATCCCGTGAAGGCCGCGGAGCTTCTCGCGCAGATGCCGTCGAGCCGCTCGAAGGCGCTCTCCTCAGTTGCCCTCGCCAAAACATGGGCCGCTCGCGACGGCGAGGCGGCGACGGTGTGGGCGCGGCAGAGCCTGACAGGTCCGGTGAAACAGGCTGCGCTCCTGGAAATCGCGGCTTCGTCCGGTGGGCCGGAGCCGCTCGCTGCGCTCCAGCTTGTGGAGGAAGCCGGCTGGGCGCAGGAGACGGATTTTCACGCCATCGCCGGCTACGGCAACACCTACCCAAGTGAAGTTCGCGACCGTCCCACCCCCGCCAAAACCGCGGGGCTGCTTCTGCAGCAGCTCGCCCTCCTGAATCCCGCCGCCGCCCAGTCTTTTCTTGAACAGCGCGTGCCGGTCAACCTGCGCGCCGCCGTCGCCCAACACGCCGGAATTGTCGCAACGCCATGAACCGCCTGACAACATCCACGCTTCTCTTCGCGACGGCAGCGGCAGGTTTTGCCGCCGGGTGGTTCGGCGACACGCAGGAAGCCGCTCTCTCCCCTGCCCCGGCGCTGCGGGCCGCAAAGATCGCCGCGACAACCACCGTGCTGGCCCCGGCAAATGCGGAACCCGCGCTGGAGTTTCCATTGCTGATGACTGTCGAGGAATGCCGCGCTTTTCTCTACAGCACGGACCAGCGGTTCGCCGGTCGCCATCCGTTCGTGCGTGGTGCGGCGCGCGACTTCGCGCTCCGTCGCTGGCTGGAACTCGACGCGGAAAGCGCGCTGGAGGAAGCTGAACGCACTCCGGGCCATGAGTTCACCACCGAAGGATTCGCCGCCGATCTCTTCCGTGTCTGGCTCGACCTCAATGTTGAGTCCGCCATCGGCGCATGGAACCAGGCCAATCCCGTGCTCGCCCGCAACGTGCGCACGGCTTTCCTTACTTTTCTGGCGGACAAGGATGCCGCCCGCGCTTTCGCCGTGTGGCAGTCGCCACGTGGTAAAGGCAACGGTGTTTGGGATCCCGCAGAGGAGGCCATCTTCCGCCGCTGGGCGCAGCAGAATCCCGCCGCCGCCGCTGAAAACGCGGTCAGTGGCGATGCCCGGAAAGCCGTCGCCGGGGAGCTGGCCAGCACCGATCCTGCGAAAGCTTTGGAGATGTTCCGGCTGCCGGATCAGCCGGGCTACAACCTCAGCGGCATGGACATTTCCCTGCTGGCACGGCTGCTCCAAACCGATCCCCGGGCCGCGCAACAAAGCCTCACTGCGACGGACAGAGTGACATGCGCGAATCTCGCCTGCGAATGGAGCAACACGGACCCGCTCGAAGCGCTGCGCTGGGCGCAGAGCCAGCCAGCGGATTCGCCAATGGCCCAGGAGACGCTCAGCGCCGTCGCCGGCAAGCTCGCCACATCCGATCCGGAGAGCGCCCTGCAATTGCTCGCAGCAGTGCCATGGGCGGCGAAAGACTCTCCCGTTCCAGGAGGCAACAACGCCATCCGGAGCGCCTATCGCGAAGCCTTCGCGTCTCTCGCTGCCACCGATCCCGCCCACGCCCGCGAGTTGATCCAAACGCTGCCGGAACATGCCAAAGCAGGCGCGCTCGATGGCTATCTGACCTATGCGTTCGCCAGCGACACCACAGGTGCCATCGAGCAATGCCGCGAGTGGCTGGCGAATCCGGCGCTCAAGGAGGCGGCGACTTCCGCTGCTCTGGCTGCTTTTTGCTGGGGCCACGGCGGGGGAGCGCGTGATCCTTCGGAGGTTATTGCTGCGTTGCCGGAACTCGCGGAGAAGGTGGACAGCAACGTGCTCAGCGGCTGGGCTAAAGTGAATCCCACCGGTGCCGCGGAGTTCATCGCGCAACGCGCCGCCGCCGGGAAGCCGCTCGAAGATTTGCAGCGGCAGGATGTCCTAGCTGACATTGCCATCGCCCGGCCCGAGTGGACAGGGGTCTGGCTGCAGCGTTTGCCGGATGCAGCCCTCCAGGCTGAAACCGCCCAGACCCTCGCCGCGAACTGGGGCGCCTTCGATCCCGAGGCCGCTGCGCGCTGGATTGATTCACTGCCCGACGGGCCCGTTCGCGAATCTGCGCTCGCCGGCTTCGACCACCGTAATGAGCGGGTGCGGGGTGGTTTCGGCGGGGAAGATTGACGACACCACGCCGGCGGAGTCGTTCGCTGCAGCGCAAATCATCAGAGGCGCGCTGTCCGCCCGGTCTCATGCTCCAGCCATTCCTGAAGAAAGACGATCGCCGCCGCCTGATCCAGGACCGGCTTGTGCGTATGCGTCCGCCGCCCCGCAGAGCGCAACTGATCGGCTGCCGCGATGGTGCTGCCGAATTCATCCTGATACTCCATGCGCATCCCTGCCGGCAGCAGCGCCGCGAGTCGCGCTGCGAATTTGCGCACCTTCGCCGCCGACGTGCCCTCGGTGCCGTCGTGCCGGATCGGCAGTCCCAGCACGACGACATCCGCTTTTCGCAGCACGATGATCTCAACCAACCGCTGCAGCGCCGCTTCGATCGGCTGTGCCTGCACGGTCTCGACGGGATGTGCGAGTATTCCCAGCGGGTCGGATGCGGCCACGCCGATGCGCGCTTCGCCGTGATCAATGCCGACGGCGATCATATCGCCTCCCTTGCCACCACCCACGCCTCGAGCTGTTCGCGGTCAATAAAGTAACGCCTCGCGCAGCGCGGGCACGTGGCCTTGAGCACCTCCATGCCGGCGAAGATGCCGTCCATGTCCCGCTGCGCGTGCGGGAGCAGGGCCGTGTAGAGCTTCTCCGGCGTGCAGCCGCAATCCCAGCGGTAGGCGCGCGTCTCCAGCAGGCTGAGTTCCTCGTTCTTGTCGAGTTCGCGGACCATTTCGTCGGTCAGGTTCAGGAGCCATTCCTCATCGCACTGTGGCTGCGCGGAGACGAAAACGTAGTCCTCATCGCCGTGCTCGAAAAACCGTCCCATTCGCTGCTCGCTTTGCGTATAGAATTGCTCGACTGCCCGCAGAAAGCTGCCCCCGGTGAACTGCACGGCGCTTTGCCGCAGCGGCATGGCCACTTTTTGCTGCTGTGCGAAAAACATCTGCTGGTCCAGCACCCGTACATTCTCCGTGAAGCACCGCCCAGTCACCGTGGCGAGTTTGTTGTCGCCGGTGACGAAGAAATTCGCGCGGGGATGGTGGAAGTTCACGGTCCACGCATGCTCTTCATTGTGTGGCTTCGCCGCGAGATGCAGTGCCATGCCAACCAGCGCCTCTTTCATCATGCCGTCCAGCGACTCCGCCAGCCGCAACCCGTGGTCGGCCACGTGCAGGTAGTAGTCCATGAACATCGGCCCGAACTGGCCGCGCGTGACGAGGGCATTCCTTTTCCTCACAAAGTACGAACGCACTTCCACGAGGGAGGAGGGGTCGGCGGAAGTGAAGGGTGGCGGTTGATCCATGCGTTGCCAGTAATAAGCGCCGCGCCCGCGCCGCAAGCGCTTCGCTGCATTGGAGTGAAGCGTGGATGAACGCCGGGACGGAAACCCCTGTCGTTTGCAGACGGCAGCAACTACCCGGGCCTGTTCCCTTCTGGCGCAGGCTGGTGACTTCCCGGGTTCACGGTTTATGGGATGACGATCTTTCCGAGCGTAAGCCATCCATCGCGGTCGCCGTCCTGGCCCACGTTGGCGAAGCGGAACGGCTTTCCGCCCTTGAGCGGACTGGGGATGCTGAGGAGCAGTTTGATCTCGCCGGAAGCGGACTTCGCAAGATCCACCGTCACGGTTTGGGTATCGGTGGCCGCAGTCGCTCGCCTTCTTCAACGAGGCAGTAGCGGATGCCCTTTTTGTCTTTCGCGCTCAGATAGCGTTTCAAGCCGATACTCGTGCCAGGAGCCTCATCCAGATAGTCCAGGAAGGGCCAGTAGTTCAGCCCCGCCTGGCGTCGCATCGGCGATTTCCTGCTCCATGATGGACTGAGAGTCTCCATCAATGCTCACCTTATCCAGGCCCGTCACACGCGCGAACCACGGCAGGCGAAAGTGACACTTCGGCTGGCCCAGCGTTGACTCCATGGCCTTCGCGACGTTTCCATCGCGATACCAGCCATCCCACCGGATGGCACCGACGATGGGTGCATCATTTGCGGCGTGGAGCGTGGCCAGAGGAGCCAGCAACAGGGCGGCTCCGGCTCCGGTCCACCGCTGGAGGAACCGCTGCACGCCTTGCATCCGCCTCATCTGCGGACCCGCTTTCCCGCTTTTCATCGCTCCTGCCTCATCCTTTAGCCACGCCTATGATCCGCATCCTCCTCTCCGCACTCCTCTGCACCGCTGCCCTCGCGCAACAGCCAGCCATCCAGACCACTCGCCAGTCGGCGGTGCCGCTGCCGCTGCCGAAGAGCGATGACGCGTTCCACTTCCTCGTCTTTGGCGACCGCACGGGCGGGCCGGACTCCGGGCTGCAGGTCCTCGCCCAGGCGGTGAAGGACACAAACCTCCTCGATCCCGATCTCGTGATGACCGTCGGCGATCTCATCAACGGCTATTCCAACACCGCTGACTGGCTCAAAATGGCTAAGGACTACCGGGACGTGATGAAGGAACTGAAAATGCCGTGGTTTCCCGTCGCGGGAAATCACGACATCTACTGGCGCGGTCAGGGAAAGCCGGCGGGCGAGCACGAAGCCAGCTTTGAGACGCACTTTGGCCCGCTCTGGTACTGGTTCGAGCACAAGAAGAGCGCGTTCATCGTGCTCTTCTCCGATGAAGGCGACGGCACGGCTGCGGCACGGGATTTCACAAGTCCATCCCAGCAGCGCATCAGCGAGACCCAGAAGAAGTGGCTCGTCGAAACGCTGCAAAAGACGAAGTCGCTCCAGAATACGTTCGTCTTTCTCCACCACCCGCGCTGGGTGCAGACGACGTATCCCGGCGCGCAGTGGAATGAAATGCACGAGCTTCTCAAGGCCCCTGGCAATGTCCGCGCCGTCTTCGCCGGGCATGTCCACCGGATGCGCTATGACGGGAAGCGCGACGGCATCGAATACATCACCCTCGCCACCACCGGCGGCTCCATGCCGGGGCACTATCCGGAGGCCGGCTACATGCATCACATGAACCTCGTGAGCGTGCGCCCGAATGGCATTAAAGTGACCACCATTCCCGTCGGCGCGGTTTTTGACCCCGCGAGCTACACGCCGGAACTCATCGCCGAAGTCGAGGGCCTGCGCGCCGTGCCCCTCGGTCTGACCAATGCACCCATCGCCCTCGACGAGCATGGCCGCGGCGCGGGACTCGTGGAATTCAAGATCACCAATCCTGCCAAAGGCGACCTCGACATCACGGTGCTGCCTTCTCAGGCTCCCGGTGAATGGATCAGCACCGCCGAGGAGGTGCACCTCGTCATTAAGAGCGGCGAGACGAAGCAGGGATCCTTCAGCCTGGTCCGCGTCCAGGAAGGCTTTGGCGGCAAGTTCACCGTGCCGTCGGTCGAGTTCCGCGTCGAACTGTTGCGCGACAATGGCCGCATTCCCCTGCCCCCGCGCACGGTGGGCCTGCCGGTAACTCTGCGCTCGCTGCCAGGCGACTTCTTCAAAGCAGCACCGCAAAAAGTCCTGCGCCTCGACGGCAAGTCTGCACTGCGCGTGGAAATGGGTAACGCCAAACTGCCCGACGGGCCGTTCACCATCGAAGCCCGCGTGCTGCCTGCGAATGACAAAGTGAACGGCGACATCATTTCCAAAGCCGAGCAGTCGGAGTTCGCGCTCAATCTCTCGAACGGCGTCCCCGGCTTCCACGCCTTCATTGATGGCCGCTACACCAGCACCATCGCCACCGACGCGCTGCCGCCGGGACAGTGGGCCCACGTCGCCGGGGTCTTCGATGGAAAAGCCCTGACGCTCTATGTGAACGGCAAACCCGTCTCCACCACGCCCGCCGCCGGCAAGCGAGGCGTGAATCCCCTGTCACTCTACATCGGCGCCAATCCCGACGCCAAGTCCGCTCCCACCCAGTTCTACAGCGGCGCACTCGACGAAGTCCGCATCTCCTCCTCGGCGCGCTATACCGCTGAGTTCACGCCCGCAGCGACCCACGCCCGCGACGACAGCACGGTCTATCTTTTCCACTGCGACGAGACGCTTGGGCCTTTCCTTCCCAGTGACTCCGCCGGCAGCAGCTACGGCACCTTCACCGGCAAGCCGGAACTCGTCACGCCCTGACATGAGCGTGCTGCCCGGCATAGACCTCGTCGAAACCGCGCGCATCGCCGACGCCATTAAACGTCTTGGCGAAGCGTTCCTGAAACGCGTCTTCACCAGTGAAGAGCGGGCCTACTGCGAATCCCACGCCAACTCCGCCGGCAGCTATGCCGCCCGCTGGGCCGCCAAGGAAGCCGTCGCCAAAGCCCTCGGCACCGGCATCGGCGCCGACGCTTCGCTGGTGGAAATCGAAGTCGTCCGCGCCGACAACGGCCAGCCGCTGATCAAATTGCACGGCACCGCCGCCGCACTGGCAGTAAGGCTAGGCGTAAAGGAAGTCCGCATCAGCCTGACGCACACAGAGCACTATGCCGCGGCGTTCGCAGTGATCACGACTTCAGATTCGTGACCTGGGCGGGGCGTCCATGCGGCTGTCAAAATGATTGCCAGGTTGTGCCACCCGCTGTCATCTTCGCACCATGAGCCACGAACCATCACCCTCCACCGCCTCACGCCGCCAGTTTCTCAAAGCCTCCACGCTCGCTGCGGCGTCCCTGGGATTTCCCGCCATCGTGCGGGGACAGAATCTGAACAGCAAACTCAGCATCGTGGTCATCGGCTGCGGCGGACGCGGAGCGGGCAATCTCGGCGACGTTGCCGCCAAAGGGGACAACATTGTGGCCCTCTGTGATGTGAATGAACAGCATCTGGCCTCCGCGGCGGCGAGGCATCCGCAGGCAAAGAAGTTCATAGACTTCCGCCAGCTCTATGCGGACCTCAAAGACTACGATGCCGTAGTCGTGAGCACCGCGGAGCACACCCACGGGCTCGCGACGCTGCCGGCGCTGAAGGCCGGCAAGCACGTCTATTGTGAGAAGCCGCTGACCCACAATGTCTGGGAGACCCGCATGATCCGCGAGGCGGCGAAGAAGGCGAAAGTTGCCACACAAATGGGCACGCAGATTCACGCGGGCGGCAACTACCGGCGCGTGGTGGAACTCATCCAGGCGGGCGCCATCGGCCCGGTGACGGAAGCGCACGTCTGGGTGTCGCGCGCGTGGGGCTGGCAAACTCCGGAGGATGCCGCGAAGCACGGCGACATCATCAGTGTGACCGAGCGCCCGAAAGAAACGCAGACGCCGCCGGCTCATTTTCACTGGGATCTTTTCCTCGGCCCCGCAGCGGAACGGCCCTTCCACAGCGCCTATTTCCCTGGCCCGAAATGGTATCGCTGGTGGGACTTCGGCAGCGGCACCATGAGCGACCTCGGCTCGCACTGGAACGACCTTCCTTTCTGGGCGCTGAAGCTCGACGCGCCTCTCACCATCGAAGCCGCCGGCCCACCACCGAACGCAGAGCTGGCCCCGGCTTCCATGTCCGCCACCTACGAATACGGCCCGCGCGGTGACATGCCGCCGGTCAAGCTCACATGGCATCAGGGAGTCTCGAAGCCCCAAATTTGGACCGACAAGAAAATCCCGCAGTGGGGCGATGGCTGCCTCTTCATCGGCAGCAAGGGCATGCTCCTCGCCGACTATGGAAAGCTGCAACTCCTGCCGGAGGATGAGTTCAAAGTCTGGGAGAAACCGGTCCCGATTCCTGAAAGCATCGGCCATCACGCCGAGTGGCTGCACGCCTGCAAGACCGGTGCGCCGACGACCTGCAACTTCGACTACAGCGGCGGCCTCACCGAAGCCAACCACCTTGGCAACGTCGCCTACCGGCTCGGCAAGAAAATCACATGGGATGCAAAGAACCTCACCGTTACCAACGCCCCGGAAGCCGCGGCGCTCATCAAGCGAACCTACCGCAAAGGCTGGGAGCTCAACGTGTAGTCCCTACTTCATCGCTGCATGGACGCGATGCACGTCGTCGTGCTCGTCGAGCGACTGCAGAAAAGCCGTGACCTCAGCGCGCTGCTCGTCGGTCAATTCCGGATAATCCTTGGGCCGGTAGCTGAACTCCGCCGTCGTGATCGTCCATCCGGCGGCCTTGAGGGCTTTCGTCACGGCATCCAGCGCGGACAGTTGCGTGAAGAAGCGCGCGGCCACAGCGCCAGCGGGAAGGTCCTCGACATCGCCCGGATCGAGAACCTCAAGGTCATCGGCACCAGCCTCCAGAGCATCCGTTTCCACATCAGCGCCGGGTTTGGTCGTGTGGCCCTCGATCATGCCGAGGTGATCGAACATCCACGCCACACCCGTCATGCTGCCGGCGCGGAAGAGCACTCGGATCTGCGGTCCCGTACGGTTATTGTTGTCGGTGAGGCATTCCACGATCACCGGCACGCGGTGCGGCGCGAAACCCTCGAACACCACGGTGGTGAAGGCGTCCGCCTTGCCGTCAAGCCCCGCGCCCTTGGCGATGGCGCGCTCGATGGTGTCCTTATAAACCGACTGCTTTCTCGCGACCTCCACGGCGGCGTGCAGGCGCGGATTGAATTCCGGATTCGGGCCGCCCATGCGCGCGGCGACCTGAATTTCGCGGACCAGCTTGGTGGTCATGCGGCCCTTTTTGTCGGCGGCAAGTTCACGCCATTTTTGTTTCCATTGTGCTCCCATGCAGCCACTGGAAGCGCAGGGAGGCGCGGCGAAAAGAGGAAAAGTTGTTTCGCCCAGCCACCCGCCAGCAGGTCACCGCTGAAATTTGCGGACCACAATCAACTTGCCCGTCGTCGAACTCCCTCCCCTCTTCCGCAGCCAACATCCGGCACTCGCGCTTCATTACGTTCACCACCAACACCCGGCACTATGACTCCCACCCGTTCCACTCCGCTCTCAGTCCGCATCGCCTCCACGCTCACTGCCCTGGCCTTGCTCAACTCCCTGACTACAGCCGCGGACTGGCCCACCTGGCGGGGGCCCAAGCGCGACGGCATCAGCACTGAGAAGAACCTCCTCGCCTCCTGGCCTGCGGGCGGACCGGCTCTGGCATGGAAGGCTACAGGCTGCGGCGTCGGCTACTCCAGCGTCTCCGTCGCCAACGGCCGCGTCTTCACCATGGGCGATGGTCCCGACGGCAGTAACGTCCGCGCTTTTGACGAGAAAACCGGCAAGCCTGTCTGGACTTCGCCTGTCCTCGGAAAAGCGGGCGGCAACTATGAAGGCACCCGCTGCACACCCACCGTGGACGGCGACGCCATCTACGCCCTCGGCCAGTTCGGCGACCTCATTTGTCTCGATGCCGCCAAAGGCACCGAGCGCTGGCGCAAGAATCTCTCCAAAGACTTCGGCGGCGGCGCCCCGGGCTGGAACTACACGGAATCCCCGCTCATTGACGGCAACAACGTCATGGTCACTCCCGGCGGCGACAAAGGCACCATCGTCGCGCTCGACAAGAAGACCGGCGCACTCGTCTGGCAGAGCAAGGACTACACCGACAGCGCCCAATATTCCTCACTCGTTCCCGCCGACATCAATGGGATCCATCAATACATCCAGCTCACCGGCCAAAGCGTCGCCGGCGTGGATGCCGCGACTGGCGCGCTGCTCTGGCGCGCTGACCGCAGGGGCGAGACGGCCATTATCACCACCCCCGTTTACGCCAACAATCAGGTGTTCGTCACCTCCGCCTATGGCGTCGGCTGCAACGCCTTCAAGATCACCAAGGACGGCTCCGGCTTCAAAACCGAAGAACTCTACGCGAACAAAAACATGGCGAACCACCACGGCGGCGTCATCCTCCTCGGCGACTACCTCTACGGCAGCTCAGACGGCAAAGGATGGGTCTGTCAGGACTTCAAAACCGGCGCCATCAAATGGGCCGAGAAAAGTGTCGGCAAAGGCGCCATCGCCCACGCGGACGGACACTTCTATTTCCGCAGTGAAGACGGCAAAGGCAGCGTCGCCCTCGTCGAAGCCACGCCGGACGGCTACAAGGAAACAGGCCGCTTCGATCAACCGGACCGCAGCAACAAGAACAGTTGGCCCCACCCGGTCATCGCCAACGGCAGGCTCTACCTCCGCGATCAGGACGTGCTGCTGAGCTACGACGTGAGCAAGAAGTAGCCGCGTAGCCATTACGCCGCCACCTGTTGTCGCCGGTTCCGTGGCGAAGTCCGTGATGACGACTCAGGCGCGCGCACTCATCAGCGATCAGCACCAGTGCGCGCCCTGCGCCTCGACATACACGGAGTAGAGCGACTGGCTCGCCGTCATAAACAGCCGGTTCCGCTTCGGCCCGCCGAAGCACACATTGCTGCACACTTCCGGTAGTTTGATCTGACCGATGCGCTGGCCTTCAGGCGAGAAAATGTGGACGCCATCGTAGCCTTCCCCTTCCTCCGCCCAGCCCGCGCTGGCCCAGATGTTGCCATCGGTATCGCAACGGATTCCATCGGCGAACCCCGCGACCTTCGTGGTCCCCACCACCTTCCCGGGGAGCCTCACCTCCAGCGCCATGGACGCAAACTCCCGTTCCTTCGCAAGCGTGCGGCCCTCCACCACATCCCACACCTTTATGTTCTTCGGCGCCTCCGGATAGTGCGACGCTCCGGTGTCGGCGACGTAGAGCTTCTTGTAGTCCGGCGAAAAGCAGAGGCCGTTCGGTTTGAAAATGGCATCGGTGACGAGCGCGACAGAGCCGTCCTTCGGATCAATGCGATAGACCGCCTCCTTCAATTCCTTCTCCGCTTTGTTCCCCTCGTAATTGCCGACGATGCCATAGCCCGGATCCGTGAACCAAATGCCGCCATCGGGATGCACCACCACGTCGTTCGGAGCGTTGAGCGGCTTACCGTTGAACTTCTCCGCGAGCACCGACACCGAGCCGTCGCGCTCATAACGCACCACCCGCCGCGTGCCGTGCTCACACGAAAGCTGGCGCCCGGAGGCATCGAAGGTGTTTCCGTTGCTGTTCCCCGCCGGCCTGCGCAGCGCGCTCACGTGGCCGTCCTCTGACAGCCACCGGTGCTGCACGTTGTTCGGAATATCGCTCCACATGAGATAACCGCCCGCTCCGTTCCACGCCGGACCTTCCGCCCAGAGCATCCCCGTGTGCAGCCGCGCGATCGGGGAGCTGCCTATTTTGTATTTCTTGAACAGAGGATCAAGCACCACCACATCGGGCTCCGGGTAACGCTGCGGCGGTGCCCCCGGCCCGTAATCCCGGGAGAATAGCGGCGTGGCAGCGAGACTGCCCAGTGCAGTGAGAAAGGAACGGCGAGTAGTGGAGATGGATGTGCTCATGGAATTTATCGGGAGTTTCCCTGAAAAGCGGGGTGAGTGTCAATACTACGCTGTGGTATCTGTCTGCGCGCCAAGGAGGGTAGAGTGATTGCCAAAAGTAATTGCCTGACTTCCTCCGTGCTCGAACCTCGGAGCGGTTCCCCCATGAATAGCACCCGAACCGGGGGCCGGTGTGGAACCGGGATTAACTTCCGTTACGGGATCGTCCTCGTCGTCGTTCTCGTCCCTCGTCCTCGAGATCGTTCGACTCGCGCCACTCGCCCGGATTCGAGGACGAGCACGAGTAGGAGGACGAGGACGATCTGTGCTTCGAAGCGCTTCGAAACTCCGGGAACTTTTTGAGAAGCTACTCGGGAGCCGGGCGTCCGGGCTGTTTGCAAAGACACCGCCG
>JANOZA010000783.1:0-31536 GCA_031429155.1 Verrucomicrobiota bacterium
GTTGGGGGCAGTGTAATATCGGGGATGTCGCGGACAGACTCAAAGCCCGCAGCAATCTTCAGTTCAGCTGCTTTGTCTCTACACTGCACAAACAGTAAGCTGGAATCACTGATGCCAAAATGTGTTGTGCCCATTGTGCCCCAGAACTCATCTGGGCAGTTTGCCTCTGATTCCGCCAGACATTGAATGTCTGAGAACGGGACGACGACATCGCCACCCTCATCGAGCTGCGATTCGTATGCCCAAATCAGGCTGCCAACACCTCCAATCCTACGAATAGTCACCGGCTGCCCCAGTGGATTCTCCATGACACGATGAATCGCGGAGAGCAGCTCAGAGAATGGAAACTTCTTAGCAGAATGTATCCTGTCGAAAATGGCTTTCATCATTTCAAGGGATCCGGGTCGCCGCGGTGGAACCCGCCTCCGACAGGATTGCTCGGGTTTGCGGGCGTCAGTGTAAGCTGGTGCGGATTCGGATGAATCGACGGCATGTTGTGGTCAGTAAAATCGATGTCTCTCGTGGGCACCAAGCGCCCTTTGCCATCATACATCCACTCCCTAGCTTGCGGTTCTGCTCCGTGCGACTTGGTGCTTCGTCCGAGTTGGGTGTGAGGGACATCAACATCCGGCTGAAGAATGCCATTCTTGTCTTTCGGCAGCGTGCGCTGGACTGCTGGCGCGTTTGATTTGACGTATGCGCCTGCATTATTTGCGGCAAGAGAGGAATGCCCAAAGTCGCCACGCTCCGCAAACGCAGCCACGCTGCCCGTCGTAGCGAAAAGAAGGCTCAGAAGGAGCGCCAACACCCATCGTAGCTGACGAAGCTCAATCATCGTAGTGGAATCTGCACTGCATGATCAGAAGACTTTCGCCCTCGACCCGATAGATGAGCCGATGCTCTTGAGTGATCCGTCTCGACCACCAGCCTTTGAGGTTGTTCTTCAGCGGCTCGGGCTTGCCGATGCCAGAAAATGGATTTCGCAGAGCATCCCGAATGAGTTCGTTGACCCGCTGGAGAATCTTGCGGTCGTTTTCTTGCCAGTAGAGGTAGTCCTTCCAGCCGTTGGGCAGCCATGTCAGTCGCATAGTTCGCCAGATTGGATTTTGCCCGCAGAGTAGTCGGCCAGACTTTGTTGAATTTGGAGGGCGTTCGCCCTCGTGGAGTGGAGATGAAGGGTCGTTTCCATTGCCTCAAATTCTTCGATTGCCAGCAGCACCACTTTCCCTGCCCCATTTCGGGTGATCGTGATGGGCTCGCGGTCACGGGAAGCGGTTTCCATCAACCCGGCCAGTTGGTTTCTTGCGTCTGTGTAGTTGATCGTTTGCATGGAAGGTCAATCGCACATGGACAGAATTCTGTCAAACTCTAGATATCTGGTCAGATGGCCTCAGTGGCAAGCTCAGCCACGCGGGGTTGATGACGGCGAATAGGGAGTTGTTTGGCCGAGCGCAAACACACCTTCCGTTTCAGCTTCGATGTAGTCCAGGTCTTCGAGAACCATTGCTATAAGATGCCCCGCCGAATCGCTTCCCACGAACCAAAGCACTTGATTCGATTGGGCTTCTACCAAGTTGGCGTCGGATGAGTTTTTCCAAGTTACCTCAAGCCAGTTCCACGTCGGATAAGCCGAGTATCGCAAGGGCATGGAAGCGTTCGGCTCTTTGATGGCTACCCGACCAGAATGAGCTTTGCCAAAGAGCGATCGAACAATCGGCAAATCGTCTCCACTCACTCCGACGCAGACACCAATGATCTCCCGCGATGGAAGGACAAGAAAATCGGCGCAAAGTGATGCGTTTGGAAGACTAATACTGCCGCCGCCCAATGAGCGCGCTAGATGCGCAGGCACTTCAAACTGCCCGGCACGGTGAAAAACTTCTGGTGCTTCAAATGACCCCAATGGAAGGACAGCGTGCCGTTTCAATTTCCACCCCCTTCCCTAAAGTTCTTCATGAAATCCAAAAGCTGGCCCGGAGGATCGGCCTCTCCTCGGAGTGCGCGGATACGGGCCTCCTGATAAGCCCGATGAGCGGCACTTTTAGCAGCGTCGGCCGCCTGCTGGTAGCCCTTAATCGCATTTGCGACCTCATCGGCAGAAAGCTCAGCGAGCTTTTTCTCGCCTGCCATAAAGCCGTGAGCGCCGGGCGAGATCGGCTCTTTTGCCCCCGCCGTCGTCTTTGCGGCAAGAGAGGAGTGCCCAAAGTCGCCACGCTCCGCCGACGCAGCAGAATTGCCCATCGTAGCCCAGAGAAGTCCGAGCAAGAGCGCTGCCAGCCATCGTAGCCACAGGAATCGAGCAGTTTTGCCAATCATACCAGCAGCGGGTTCCAAACCCGGGCAAATCCCTGTCCCACAAAATCCCTTTCATTAGAAGTAGCAAAGTCTGTGACGCCATGGTGCCTCAATGTTTGGGCCAACCGCAGATCGATGATGTGACGGAAGGCAAAGCCAGGCTCTGCCGCTCGCGTCCAGACTTCTTCCATAATAGGGGCCGTCTCAATCAGCGTCCACGCCCTGTTTTTGCGATAAGTTTGGCAAACCGCAGCAGCCTGCTGCGCGGTCAATGGCCGGGGGAATATCTTCTCATTTCGGAGCTTTAAATACAGCTCCACCAACACCAGTTCACACACGGCAACATCCTTCCGCAGAGCAAGTGATAGCAGAAACTGCTTCGCGGCTCCATGCAAAGGAGAGGCGCCATTCGCGGCGTAAACGGCGATATTTGTGTCGAAGCTAGTCATCTTCAGGGTTGGTTACTCGTGGCACAGAGCGGTCCATTCATCTTCCGGCGCGAGAGCCTCTCCCATATCGAAGCTGGGAGGCAGAGTCCAAGCTTCTGCGCGAGTCCTGCCGGGCGGGTGATGGCGGATGATCTCTTCCAGCCCCCGCCGAACCACTTCAGCAAAGCTCATTTCATTTTCCGCAGCAAGCCTCTTGGCCTCGCGGAAAAGCATATCCGGAATTTGGACCTGTGTTTTTACCATGATGGCGATTTACCCTCTAAGTGTCGGATGGTCAAACTAAATGATCGAGCTGAGGCGAGGGGCCGCATCGCCTAGAGCTGGTAGCGGGCCACAGGACTCCGCCAAGCACGCCAGACGCTCCCCCGATACCAGACCTGCCAGCTCGGCCACGCGGGGTGCGGAGAATGGCGCTACGAATCGAGAGTTGCGGGCGGCGAGTTGCGAAACAGCGAGCGGAACTCGATTGGTGACTCAAAGATGTCCCACTCGTTTTCGGACACCTTCAGACCGGAACTAACCACGATGAAGCGGCAGCCGCCCGAAAGCAGGACGGTGACGCTTTCAGGGGCAACCGGGCGTGCAAGAATGGCTTCAATGCGAGACACATCAGTCTGATTGGGCGAAGCGATTTCGATTCCCTTCAATTGGCGAGGAAGCTCCAAATACTCTACGCCCCAGAAGTGAAGGTCAAAGTTCGTCGTTTGCTCAGGCGAACGTTGCGAAGCCGGTTTCTGGGGACTTCTCACGAGCAAATGGCCGTGGCTCACTTGATACTCCCAGACTTGGAACTCGCGGCTGCTGGATAATGGCGGTGACGTGCTCATTTGAATGGATTCGCTGCAGGTTTGCCACCTTCCCAGAAGTGGAGCGAGTCCCAGAATTGGGGATTCTGTTTGATCTGGAGAAGCTCCCAGTCGGTCGGACCTCCGCGACCTGCAGAAGCCCGCTGAACTCCAGCCCAAGGATTGACTCCATCAAGGTTGAAGTGAACAGGCGCTTTGGGTCGGCCAGCTTTTCAAGCACCCCAGCTCTCCATTGGTCTGGGTTTGGAAGCTGTTTCCACGTCGTAGCCCCCTTGCTTGGGCGAACGCCTCAAGTCCCTCGTCCGTCAAACCCATCGCAAATGGCTTTGCTCCACTATTTGCGGCAAGAGAGGAGCGGCAAAATCCGCCACGCTCCGCCAAGGCAGCTGAGCTGCCCATCGTAGCCCAGAGCACACTTAGCAGGACGACCACCAGCCATCGTAGTCGTAGAAAGTTGGCTCGTTGGGCTATCATACTGGCACCACGAGACCTTCCGCCCCAGCGAGCTTTTGCTGATTCCCATCGAACGTGAGGAACTCTGCTGCTCCCAGATGGAGTGCGGTGGCAACGTGAAGTATGTCAGCCAGACGATGTCCCGATGCGAGAGTATGGGCACTGCTCAAAGCCTCAGCCCGTTGATGCACGGCTGCCCAATCCACCGGAATGGTCGTGAGTAGGCCAGCATTTAGATCTATTTGAAGGTCGTTTAACATTTGCTGCCCTTCTGTTTGCGGGAAGCCTTTGTTCCGGTCGTTGAGGTGCAGGCGAATTTGCAGGCGCACGGACTGACGGAACTCCAGCAAGAGCAGGCTGGAGACTCTCAGTGTGCCGCTCAATCCAGCCATGAATTCATCAGCCCGAGTGGAATTAACCTGGGTCCGATACAACGCACAGAGGAAGGACGTGTCAGGAAAGCAGATCACCCTTCTTCCCCTTCGAGTTCATCAGCCCGCATTGCCGCTACTTCCGCCTCCGTAAAAACGCGATTGCCCCAAATAGCCCGCCTCCGTGCCGCAAAGTCAGGCTTGGCCGGCTGGGTCAAGGAACCGGGACGCCACGCTGTCAGGACGCCAATAGGTTGGCCTCGTTTCTCGATACGGATGTCCTCCCCTTCTGAAAGCCAAGCTTCAAGCATGGAGAAAGAGTTGCGTAAATCCCGGACGGTCACGGTTTTCATAATGTGGACAAATTGTGTCCACATCGCCTCATTCGTCAACTCCAGTTTCGAACTGGCTGCAGCGCCTAGGTCTGGTAGCGGGCCACAGGACTCCGAGAAGCACGCAGGACGCTCCCCCGATACCAGACCTACAAGCTCAGCCACGCGGGGTTGAAGGCGGCGAATCGCGAGTTGAGGCACTACGTCGAGATTTTCCATGGCTGCCCTTTTGCGGGCCGTGTTGCAGTGCCACCCATAGTCAAATAGGCAACCTCGGCCACACTTGGATCAATCGAGAGAATTGTGTCCAATCGCACCAGTTGCATCTGCTCCATCGAGTAGTCGCCATTGCCACAATGGAACTGCCAAAGGCTGCCGCCTCCTTCGTCATCTTCATGGCTCACGTCGGTTATGGCTAAACCCTTCTCTGTAACATACTTAGAAGTAACAACCATAGTCTCATTGGAAATGTTGAAGGCTTTCATCACGGGACTTTGTTGGACTTCGTTCGATTGTTCGTCTTCAGCAGCAGTTGAAGATTGCTTTGAGCTCTCGTGCCTCCGGCATCAACTGGCACAATATGATCAACTTCAATCGAGTTGGGAGGAGGCGTTACTCCTTTCATCGACTTGGCGGAATCCACGCCGACTTCTCCCGTCACATCATCTCGAAGCACGCCGCCGTTTTGCGCCCGATTGGCTTCTTTCATCTGCTTGACCTGCCTTGGCGTTGGTTTTGTGCTCGCTGTGACATTCTTCGGGTCTGCAATATGACTGTAGTCGGTCTGCGGTCCTGTCTTTGCGGCAAGGGCGCAGTGGCTAAAATCGCTCCGCTCCGCCACCGCAGCTTCACTGGCCATCGTAGCCCATAGTAGGCTGAGCAGGACGAAAACCAGCCATCGTAAGCGCAGAAAACGGGAAGGCCTACCCATCATACTGGCACCACGAGACCTTCCGCTTCGGCGAGTTTCTTCTGATTGCCGTCGAACGTGAGGAATTCTTTAACGCCCAGCTCAATGGCCGTGGCGACATGAAGGATGTCCATGGACCGATGACCACTGGCATCGGTGTAAAGTTCGCTGAGGCGCTCGGCAGCCAGATGGATCTGCGGCCAGGGCGCGGGGATGGTGATGACTTCGCCACTGACCAAATCCGCCTTCAAATCAGTTAGCATTTTAGTTCCTTCGGGTCTCGGATAGCCTTTGGAGGGATCATGACGATGAAACCGGATCTGGAACCGCACGGCTTGCCTGAACTCGTACAGGAGTAGGGTGGTGACCTCCAGAGGTCCCGGCATCGCAGCGAAATAGGCGGCGGCTTCAGCAGAATTCACCTGAAGCCGATACAACGCACAAAGAAACGAAGTGTCAGGATACGCCTTCATTAGCCCAAATCCTCAGCCAGTTCATCCGCACGCATCGCTGCCACCTGCTCCATGGTGAAAACGCGTCCGCCCCACGTTTCGCGTAATCTGGCCATGATGTCCACTTTGGGGGGGCGCGGCTTGGGCAGGGCGTTTCCCAAAGCTGGGACTAGAGTGGCGATCACTTTGCCCCTTTTGCTGATGTTAATTGATTCACCTTCATGGACCCACGCCTCGATGCGGGGGAATTCATTTCGGAGTTCTCTGACGGTGGCTGTTTTCATGTGATCCATAATATGTCTCACGAATCCGCTGTCAAAGGGAGGTTTTCGGGCCGTCGTGGGCCCGCGAGGACTCGGGGAAGCACGCCAGACGCTCCCCCTATACCAGACCTGCGAGATCAGCCACTCGTTGCTTGCGGCGGCGAATCGGGATTTGTGCGGCTACGTGAGAAGAAATAGCCACGAAGGTTTAGTTGGTCATGATCGGCGACTTGCAGATGCCTTCCGCAACGATCTTTGCCCCATCGAGAAGCATGATCGGAACACCATCAGCCAAGGGGCCGTAATCAAGCTGAGGGAAGTAAGTAAGTTCGAGCGTGACCGTGATGGCTGTGCCAAACGCGGCACCAATTGGAACGTCGTTCACTCGCACCGCCAAATCGTCCGGCACAAGGCCAGTGCGGAGGTATGGAGCGTATCCGTTTCCTACCGGCATCAATGGGCGTCCACCTTGGCCATGCGGCTTGAAGGTGACTTCGGCCACAACGTGAGCCGCTTTCGTCGTTTGAGTCGGAGTGCTCATTTTCCAAGGATGTTCACTTTATCGAACCAGTTGTAGGCGCGGGAGAAGTCGAAGCGTAATCCCTGATTCAGTCGAGGGTGCTGAAGCACACTGGGCATCACACGTCCGTCAGCCTGCCCGTTGAGTCGCCAAAGCGCTCCAGGTCCGTCAGCCCCATGCGGTCGGCGATACTGAGGAACATGTTCATGGAAGGCGTGGGCGAGTGCCTCACATAGCGGCCGGGCTTGAGCGTGCCGCCGCCGTGGCCGGCGAGGACGAACGGGAGGTTGTCGTGGTTGTGCTTGTTGGGGTCGCCGTTGCCGCCGCCATAGACGAGCATGGAATTGTGCAGCAGCGAGGTGCCGTCCGCGTCTTTCACGGCGTCCATCTTTTGCAGAACCCTGGCAAACTGACCGGCGTACCAGAGGTCAATCTGCCCGACCTTTTCCATGAGGTCGGGCTTGTCCTTGTGGTGCGAGATCTCGTGGTGGCCCTCACTGATGCCGATGTCGGCGAAGCTGCGGTTGCTGCCGTCGTGCGCCAGCAAGAACGACGCGACCCGAGTCTGATCCGTCTGAAACGCGAGGATCATGAGGTCGGCCATGAGTTGAATATGGTCGCCGTAGCTGTCGGGCACGCCAGTGGGGGCGTCGGTGCCGGGATCCTTCGGCGCGCCGAAGCGTTCGGCCCGGGCGATGCGCTCTTCGATGTCGCGCAGGGAGGTGAAATACTGCTGGAGCTTGTCGTTGTCGCGTGCATCAAGGCGGCGCTGCATGGCGCGGGCGTCGTCGAGGATGAAGTCGAGCACGGACTTTTGCTCGGCTCGGCGGAGCGCCAGATTGGTGGCTCGTTCGCCGGGTTTGCCGGCACCAAAGAGGCGCTCGAAAAGCAGGCGCGGATTGACTTCCGGAGTCAGCGGCGTGGTGGGGTCGCTCCACGCGAGATTATACTGATAAGCGCAGGCATAGCCGCTGTCGCACGCGCCGGATTTGCGCACGGCATCGCAGCTCATTTCCAGTGACGAGTGCCGGGTGAGGTGGCCGATCTTTTTGGCGATCACCTGATCAATGGACTGGCCGGCGTGGATGTCGGTGGCGGTCTTCTTGATGCGCACGCCGGTGAGGTAAGTGGCCACGCCCCGCGCGTGATCGCCCGCGCCATCCTGCTGGCCCTCGCCATTGAGATTCTCCAAGCCACCGAAAATTTGGACGTGCTGGCGCAGTTCCTCGAGCGGCTTCAGAGTGGGGCTCATCGTGAAATCCGCGCCTGGCTTTTCCGGCCACCAGAACTTCGGGATGCTGCCATTGGGGAAAAAGAAAAACGCCGAGCGCAGCGGTGCCCCGCCGGCGGTGGTGGCCAGTTTCGCCGCATCCGCCGCTCTGGCGAAACCACCGAAAGAGGCGAAAGCAGGCAGCGCGACACACGAGCCGAGGCTGCGGAGAAAATGGCGGCGGGTATTCATAGGCGGGAAGGACGGCGGCCAGATAGCGGCCCTTTCAGGCAAAAGCCAGCCTTTCTGTGTCCATGACTGCGGGTGGATTGCCGTTCACCGGCATGAGCCGATTGAGTCGAGTCCGTGTGAAAAAGAACTTGCCGAGTAGGGGGAAGGGATGTGGGCTCCGCGCTGTATGCAAAAAATCCAACCACTTCATCTCGTACTCGGCGGAGCCGGCCTTGTGATCCTTGGCGCCTTTCTTCCCTGGGTGTCCGTTTCCGTCAATCTATTGGGCCAGTCATCCAGTCATTCCACCAATGGGATTGATGCCGACGGCAAAATCACGCTCCTTCTGGCTATCGGAGCAGTGGTGCTTACCGTTCTCAAGAATCCGGCGCAGGCGAAACTCTTTGCCCTGATCGCGCTCATCGCGTCGGCACTGGCTGCCCTCATCGGCATCTATGATGCATCCCAGATCGGAGGCAATTCAGAGGCCAAATCCGTGATGGAGGCCATGGGTTCTGGCTTCAAAGTTTCGCTCGGTATTGGCCTCTACCTCACCATCCTTGGCGGTGCCGTCGCGGCGTTTGGATCGTTCAAGCGGTGGCAATCTTCGTCCGCGGCCCCGCAGCCGCCGCCGATGCCCCCGGCTCCTCCCCAGGCATGAGCCTCTATGGTGGGGTTGCGGCAGGCAGATCGCCAAATCTCTCCCCCGCCGGCAACGGTCTTCCGGCGAGGAAGGCGGCGGCGTCCATGCGCTTGCGGCCTTCGGCCTGGAGTTGATGGACGCGGAGGGTGCCGGAGCCGCAGGCGATGAGAAGGCCATCGGATCCGGCGGCCACAACGCTGCCCGGTGGCGCGCAGCCGCTGGAGGTTTCGAGGGCCTCCGCGGGCGGAAAAATCTTGAGCAGCGAGCCGTCGGGCAGCGTGGTGTTCGTGCCGGGCCAGGGATCGAAGGCACGGATGCGGCGGGCGATTTCCTCCGCAGACTGTGCCCATGTGATGAGACCGTCGGTGCGGTCCAGTTTGCCGACGTGAGTCACTGCCGCCGGGTCCTGCGGGATGCGCGGGGCGTTTCCGGCGGCGAGCAAATCCAATGCGCGGCGCAGTGCGGCGGGCGCGAGTTCGGCGAGGCGGTCATGCAGTGTGCCGCCGGTTTCGTCCGAAGCCAGTGTCAGCTTTTCTTTGAGAAGGATGTCACCGGTATCCAGTCCTTCATCCATGTACATGACGGTGATACCCGATTCCGTGTCGCCCGCGAGAATCGCCGCCTGGATGGGCGCAGCACCACGGTGCCGCGGCAGGAGGGAAGCATGGAGATTGAGGCAGCCGAGCCGCGGTGCATCGAGCACGGCGCGGGGAAGAATCTGGCCGTAAGCCATGACGACAGCCACATCTGCGTGGAGCGATTCCACGAGTGCTGATTCATGACGAATGCGCTGCGGCTGAAACACCGGCAGGCCATATTCCAGAGCCAGCACTTTCGTAGCTGGTGGTGTGAGAACCTGTTTGCGGCCCACGGGTTTATCCGGCTGGCAGATGACGGCGCAGACCTCGTGCGCCCCATCCGTCAGCAGGGACCGCAGCGTGGGAAGTCCGATGGCTCCGGTTCCAATGTAGAGAATTCGCATGGCGCGAAAGAAGCCCCGCCCGTGGCGGAGGGACAGGGGGATTTTCAGGCTGATCCGAAAGAAACGGTGTTTTTACCGTGAAACTCCAGACTTGCGCGGGGGAGTGCCTGGAAGCTATGACTCCCACGCAATATTCAACCACCTACCCGCTCCTTCATGAAATCACTCCGCTTCTTATCCACCACGTTCGCCGCCGCGCTTTTTTGCAGTTGTTCGCCGGAGGCCTGCGCTCAAGCCAAGCCCGCCGCTCCCGCTGCTGCTGCCGCCACGGAAAAGGCCGCCACCTTCCGCCGCTTTACCGGCATGGACGGTAAATCCTTTTACGCCGTCGTCACCGCGAGGACCGGTTCCTCTGTCACCTTCAAGCTTCAGAACGGCAAGACCATCACCCAGTCGCTCCGCTCCCTCAGTGACCCGGACCGCAATTTTGTGCAGAAGTGGACGAAGTTCAAAGACGACCTCATTAACAACGCCGAGTTTGCCACGCTGAAAGTCCAGGAATTGCTGGAACTCCGCGGCTATCAGAGCTTTGAGTTTCAGATGGAGGGCAACCACATTTTCGTGGAGGGCGAACTCGGCGGGAAGAAAGCGAAGCTCATGATTGATACCGGCGCCCATTCGTCCCTGGTCCATGACGCTTTCGCCAAAGAGGCGGGACTTGAGATGGGACCCTACGATCAGAAAATCCAAGGGGTCGCCGGCAGCCAGCCAGCCGCTGTTTCCAAAATCTCCCAACTGAAGCTCGGTGATGCGATCATCGCCGGACGCCGCATCCTCGCCACCGACTTCATTCCCATCGGCGGCGGCCCGGGGCAGTTCGACATGATTTTCGGCGCGGACTTCCTCCGCGAACTGGACGCCGTCATCAGCTACCGCGAAGGCCGCATGTTCCTCAAGCCTGACAACATCGGCAAAGCCGCCAAGCCCGATCCCAATGCCGCCGCCGCGGCCGCCAAGGCGGAATTCCGCCAATGGACCGCAGCGGAGGGAGGCAAGACTTTTAGCGCTGCGCTCACAGATAAATCCGAGACGGAAGCCACCTTCCGTATGCCCGGCGACAAGCTCATCAAATACCCGGTAGAGAAACTCTCCGAGGCTGACCGCGAATACATCGGCAAGTGGAGCAAGCTCCGTGACGATCTCGCCAAGAGCCCCGAGTGGCGCACCCTCACGGTGAAGGAACTGCTCGAACTTCGCGCCTACCAGTCGTTCGTTTATCGTCTCGAAGGCAACCACATCCTCGTGGACGGCTCCGTGAGTGGCCCCGGCGGCGAAACCAAAGCCCGCTTCCTCATTGATACCGGTGCCCACAGTTGCACCATGGATTATAAATGGGCCAAAGAGGTCGCAAAGCTCGAAGTCGGAACGCTCGGCGAAACCAAAGTCCGGGGCATCGGCGGCGAGGCCGACGCTGCTTTCACCAAGGTCAAAACCATCAAGCTCGGTGACGCCATCATCAATGACCGCATTGCTGTCAGCTCAGAGATTCACAAACGCTCCATCGGCGGCGAAGGCAACTATGACGCGCTTTTCGGCGCTGAGTTTCTCCGCGAACTGGATGCCGTCATCAACTACAAAGAAGGCCGCATGTTCCTGAAGCCCGACAACTCCGACCGCCCCGACGCCGGGAAAACAGCCGAGCCGGCAAAGGAAGGCGAAAAGAAAGAGGAGCCGGCGAAGGAAGAGAAGTAAGCTTCGCCCCGGGCGGAGATGAGATCGAGCCTTTCCATGATCCCAACCCCTCACCGCGCCTGCCAACAGGCGCGGTGATTGGGGTGGCGGAGAGGCAAGGAATCGAACCAAGCCGGACAAGGATCACTTGCCCACAACGGTTTTGAAGACCGCGGCAGCCACCAGGCACACATCACTCTCCAAAAATCAGGGAACGACCCAGTGATGAACGGATCACCGGTGAGCGAAAGGGAAAAGTGGCAGGGATGAAACCTGTTTCCGGGTGTCCGGAATCTTTCGTTCTTCGAAGAGCAATTTCTTGCGCAGCCGAAAATCCGTCCTTTGGTGGAGTAAGCATGACCCGACTCAACCAGCCCCAGCGCGAAGCTCTCATCGAGTTACTCTGCCTCGCCGTCGCGACCAATCACCGTGAATCGCCAGCTCAGGAGGTGGCCATGCACCGCGCACTGCAAAAACTCGGCTGGGCCGATGCCGCCAAACCCCAGGCGATGTTCCTCGCCAAGGCGCTCAACGAGGCCCGCGAAATCGTGGATGATGAAAAATGCGTGGTTCCTTTCCTTGCCAGCCGCACCGCTCATTTCGCTACACCCGGGGATCAGACCTCTGTCCTGGAACTGCTGATGCTGGTGCTGGAGATAGACGGTATGGACGAATCGGAGGATACCTTCCTGGCTCGCGTGCAGGCGGCGATGGATGCGTAAGTGCCGCCGGCTTCAGAACGGATATCCCCGGCTCCGGAAGGGCTGCCATCAATTGCCGGGATCGCACAGCAAAAGCCCGCTCCGCGTGGAGGCTTCGACGTCTTCGGCCAGCAGTGACCGGAGCATCGAGTGGATTTCGCACCACGGCTGATCCAAGTCCACGCTGGCGATGCGCACCCGGTGCCCCATCAGCGTGTAGCGGTGATCGAGTGCATGGCTCACCGCAGGATAGAGCAGGATACCTTCCACTGTCTCCCAGCCTGGCTCCACGGCCTGGTTCTTCAGATACGCCATGAGTTGGTAAAGATGGCCGGAATGCAGCCGTGCGCCGCCGTGGTGTGAGGTGAGGGCGTCGGCGTAGAATTTGCAGTCGAGGATGACGCGGCGCGCCGGCCATTCCTCTAGTAGCCCGATGCCATGTTGACAAATGATCGCGCGAACGCCCAAATCGCGGTGTGATCCTTAAGCACATCAAACTCAGGAACTGGAAGAACTTCCGCAGCGTTGATCTCAATCTGACGGAGCGAACATTCGTTGTCGGAGCGAATGCGTCCGGGAAATCCAACCTGCTGGATGTCTTTCGCTTCATGCGGGATCTGGTAAAACCGGTGAACGGAGGACTACAGTCAGCGGTCAGCGCGAGGGGCGGAATGAAGAAACTCCGCTGCATCAATGCCCGCGAACATCCGCAGGTCGAAATTGATATTGCGATTGGTCCTCGTGACGTGGACGGCAGCGACTGGCGTTATCTATTATCCATTAACAGCGAAAACGCCGGAAAGCGCCGGGTTCTCGTGCATTCAGAAGAGGCTTGGGGGCCGGGCGGTAAGACGCTCATGCCAAAGCGCCCCTCGAAGGACGAACAGGAGGACAAGGAGCGGCTGACTCGCACTGCTCTGGAGAATCCCAGCGCGAACAGATCCTTTCGTGAGATCAGTGATTTCTTCAGGCAGGTAGCCTACTTACACTTGGTTCCACAGATGCTTCGCCGTGTGGACTCTGCGAATGTCGAGGAGATCGGGGATGACTACTACGGGCGGAATTTCCTGGTGCGGGTCAGCAAAACCCCTGAGAAGATTCGAAAGTCGCGCCTGCGCCGCATAGAGAAGGCGCTCAAACTGGCAGTGCCTCGCTTCAGCGAACTCAGAGACATTAAGGACGAGGCGGGAGTCCCCCATTTAGAGGCCCGTCTCTCTCATTGGCGGCCCAATGGAGCCTGGCAGCGTGAGGATCAGTTTTCGGATGGTACCATCCGCCTCATCGGCCTCTGCTGGTCGCTCCTCGAAAGCGATTCGTTGATGCTTTTCGAGGAACCCGAACTCTCACTAAACGACAGCATTGTGGAGAAGCTCCCTGAATTGTTGTGGGAACTGCAGTCGGCAAAGGGACGCCAGGTGATCTTGAGCACTCACAGTTACAGCCTCCTTTCCGACGCCGGAATACAGCCGGGTGAAGTCGTCATTTTGAAACCGGGCGACGACGGGACCATCGCGTCACTTGCCTCGAAAGAGCCGGATGTGGTGGCTGCCGTGAAAGGAGGAATGCCCATTGGGCAGGCAGTATTGCCGCTGACCAACCCGGAAAATATTGCCGCCTTCACGCTGTGAGCATGAACGTGCGTATTGCAGTGGAGGATGCATTGTCCGAGGCGATTCTGAGACGCCTGCTTTCGGCCTCGCGCAGGGACTACGATGTAGAACTTTGTTATCCTCAGAGGACACATGGTGTGTTGCCGGTTCACAGCGGATGGGGCGCTCTCTACAGTAACCGTGCAGCCTTTGCCGGGGTGTCAGCAACCGTTCCTGTCATCGTACTCGTGGACTTGGATGATCGGGTCTGTCCAAAAACCATGGCAGCGGAATGGAAGCGGGACTTGCCGGTAAGTCCGAATTTACTCGTTCGTATTGCCGTACGTGAAGCAGAAGCCTGGCTGCTCGCGGACTTTGATGAACTCATGTCCTATCTCCACGTCCCAGGACGTGAACTGAAAAGGCCGCCGGAATCGATCCGTGATCCAAAGCAGGCCATCGTGTGCTATGCCTCAAAGTCACGCCTCGCTGACATCCGCCGCGACATGGTTCCGCTGAAGGTCGGATCGGGAGTGGTTGGCCGGGGCTATTCGAGACTGATGAGATCTTTCGTCAACGATCATTGGAACCCAAGGCGGGCCGCAAAGGCCTCTGAGAGTCTGCGACGGGCAATTGTCGCTCTGGAGGCTTTTGCCCGGAGCTGAGGTGTAACCGCAGATCAATTTCCTTGAGCGTGAACCGACTGCCATCTGCGGCTTTGTCCTCCACGCTGGTGGCCTTGAGACCGGCGGCGGCCATGTCGGCGAGGATTTGCACCAGTTCCGGCTGGCGGTCGCGATAAGCACGCAGTGCGGTGGCGGTTTCTTCGTAGAGGGGAATCCAGGTGAACATGGCGGGTGGAGATTGGCGCAGACTGTCAGGCTGAGCGAAGGTAAGCAAGCCGCATCCTGACCGCAGCGAAGCGGGGCATGCCCTCTGGTGCCAGTGGCGGCGTGCTATTGCGAATCCGAAACGCAGCGTTTGAAAATGCCGGAGCCGCAACTACTCTCGCGGTATGTCCGCCCGCGATGCTTTATTGACCGAGATCGAAAACCTTCCTGAGCCGGTGCTCCAGGAGGCACTGCATTTCATTCGTTTCGCAGCCCGGCAGCGTGAGGCGGAGCAGTGGGCGGATGTACTGCCCGACCGTGTGGTGGAGCAGGAGGTTCTGGATATCATTGACGCGCCATGATTCCGAAAGCCGGCGAGGTCTGGATGGTGGATATGGGTATCGCAGGAAAGGTGCGGCCCGCGGTGGTGGTGCTGGATGACCGCGTGTCGGTGGAGCGTGTGCTCATCGTGCATGTGCCCGTCACTTCACAAAACCGGGGCAGCGTTTTGGAAGTCTCTCTCGGCCATCTGCGGTTTCTGAAACCGGAGTCCACCGCCAACATCCAGGCTATCGGCGCGCTGCCCAAAACGCGCTTTGAACGGAAACTCGGGGTGTTGCCGCGTGAGGGCATGGAGAAAATCAGGCAGGCCCCGCGGCTCGCTTTTGGCCTGTAGCAGACGAACGAAAGGGCGGAAATCCGGCACTGTCGGTCCCGAAATCCAGGCGCGGTCAAACCTCGAACGCCCGCTCCACCAACTGCTGCTGTTCGGCTTTGTGGAAGGTGCTGCTGCCCACAGCGGGGCTGGCGGCGCGGTCGCGGCCGGCGTAGCGGACGCGCATGTCGGTGAATCGCTCCAGTTTGTGCACGATGTAGGACCACGCGCCCATGTTCAGCGGTTCCTCCTGACACCAGACCCATTTTTTGTTCGCCCGCGGATAGCGTGCAATGAGCTGCTGGAGCATTTCGTCGTGGAAGGGATACAACTGCTCAATGCGAATGATGGCGGTGGTCTTCAGTTTATGGGCGTTCCGGTAGTTGAGGAGGTCGTAGAAGACTTTGCCGGTGCAGAAGACGAGGCGCGTGACGCGCGAGGGATCGGCGAGCAGTGCGTTGTCATCAATGATCTCACGGAAAAAGGAATCGCCGGTGAAGTCGGCTTCGGTGCTGACGGCCTGGGGATTCCGCAGCATGGACTTTGGCGTCATGAGGACGAGCGGCTTGCGGAATGGGCGCTGCAACTGGCGGCGCAGCACGTGGAAATACTGAGCGGGCGTACTGGGATAGCAGACCTGAATGTTGCTCTCGGCACAGAGTTGCAGATAACGCTCGAGGCGTGCGCTGCTGTGCTCGGGGCCTTGTCCTTCGTAGCCGTGCGGCAGGAGCAGGGTGATGCCGCTGGGCTTTTGCCACTTCGACTCTCCACTGGCGATGAATTGATCTATGATGACTTGCGCGCCGTTGCTGAAGTCACCGAATTGCGCCTCCCAGAGCACGAGCATGTTGGGAGCCATGAGGCTGTAGCCGTAGTCGAAGCCGAGCACGGCGGCCTCGCTGAGGAGTGAATTATAAACCCGCATCGTGGCCTGGTTCTCCGCGACGTGCTGGAGCGGCATGTAGCGGTCCCGGTTTTCCGTGTCGTAGAAGACGGCGTGGCGCTGGCTGAAGGTGCCGCGGCGCACGTCCTGGCCGGATAAGCGCACGGGATGTCCCTCCGTGAGCAGCGATGCGAAGGCCATGTGCTCTGCGTGACTCCAGTCGTATGGCCCGCCGGCCTCCGTGGCCGCGCGGCGCTTGTCCACCACCGTGCGCTTCACCGTCGGATGGAGCCGGAATCCGGACGGAACGTCCGTGATTTTCAATCCCAACCCGCGGAACTTTTCCACTGTTAGTGCCGTGGGCACCGGATCGAAGGTGAACGATGGCTGGAAGACCGCCGTGCTGCCCGCGAAGACCTCGCGCTTCAGGTCGCTGCCTTTGTGCGTCTTTTCCATTTCGAGGAGCGCCGCGTGCTCGCGCTCGTGGCGCTCCTGAATCTCGGCAAGGATCGCATCGGCCCGCTGCGCGGGGACTTCACCGCTGGTGGTGAGCTTCTCGCGAAAGATCGCACCGACGGTTTTCTTGGCTGCGATCAACTTGCTGACTTTCGGCTGCGTGAAGCTCGGCTCGTCGGTCTCATTGTGCCCGTGCCGGCGGTAGCAGTACATGTCTATGATCACGTCGCGCCCGAATTTCTGCCGGAACTCCAGCGCCAGTTTCGCCACGAAATACACCTCCAGCGGATGCTCGCCGTTCACATGGAAGACGGGCGCTTCGATCATCTTGGCCACGTCAGTGGCGTAGGCGGAACTGCGCGCATCGGCGGGCGATGTCGTGAAGCCGATTTGGTTATTCACGATGAGGTGAATGGTGCCGCCGGTACGATAGCCCGGAAGCTGGGAAAGGTTCAGCACCTCCGCGACCATTCCCTGGCCGGCGAAAGCGGCGTCGCCATGCATTAGCAGCGGCAGCACGCCCTTGCGGTCGAGTCCGTCATTCAATGCGCGTTGCTTGGCGCGGGCGATGCCTTCCACCACGGGATTCACAGCTTCAAGATGACTGGGATTCGGAGCCAGCATGACCTTCACGTCACCGCCGGGGAGCCGGCGTGTGATTTCGTAGCCGAGGTGATACTTCACATCGCCGTCGCCGGCCACGAGGTCGGGAATGTAGTTCTCGCTGAATTCGTGGAGGATGACCTTGAGCGGCTTTTTCAGAAAATTGGCCAGGACGGTGAGCCGTCCCCGGTGCGACATGCCCATGGCGATTTCGCTGATGCCGTGCTGCGGGCATTCTTCGAGCACGGTGTTGAGCACCACCATGGCGCTCTCGCCGCCTTCGAGGCTGAAACGTTTTTGGCCTTTGTATTTCGTGTGGAGAAACTGCTCGAAGGTCTCCGCTTCCCACAGCCAGCGCAGCACGCTCTCGCGCGTTTGGGTGCTGGTGTTCGGCAGGTCCACGCGCGCCTCGATGCGCGCCATGAGCCAGTCGCGCACTTCGTAGTTGTTGATGTGCATGAACTCGAACCCGATGCGGTCGCAGTAAGTTTTCCTGAGCCGCTCCATCATGGTCCCGAGCTTCGTGCGACGTCCTTCGTTATAAAACATCGTCTCCACTTCAGCCTGCATGTCTGCGTCGGTGAATCCGAATGCCTGTGGGGAGAGCCGCGGCACGTCGGGTCCCTTCGGACTTAGCGGATCGAGCCACGCAGCAGTATGACCGATGCCGCGGTAGGCATCCAGGATCCGGGTGACGTTGGCGCGGAACATCATTTCCTGCTGGCTCATCCCGACACTTTGCACGCCGCGGTTTTCGTCGAGCACGTTGACCGGCGTGCGCGACTTCGGCTGCGAGACGCCCAGCTCGAATCCTTCAAAGAACGACGACCACGTCGGCTCTACGGAGCGCGGGTTGTCTTTCCACTGCTGGTATTTGTCTTCCAGCAGATCAACATTCAGTCGGGCAGAGATGGTCGAGGACATGAGGGGCGGAGTTTGGAGCGGGTGGCGGAGCGGGACAAGGAGGGGAATCGGGAATGACCAAGAATGAAAGGCGAATGACGACGGTCATTGTCCAGGTGGCGGGGGCAATTCCTCACATCTGGCGGCGAGCCAAAGGACATCGCTGAGACGGTTGAGCCATGCAGTGACGACGAGATCGGGCGGCGGGCTCAGTGCGGCGGCGGCGCGTTCGGCCCGGCGGCAGACAGTCCGGGCCAGTTCCAGCCATGCGCTGCCGGCACTGCCGGAGGCGCCGGGGACGGACCAGGTGCGGAAGCCGTCGGGGAATTCCGCCTCCAGCGCCGCGCCCTCTGCGGTCAGCAGGTCCAGCGCACTTTGCTCAAGGCCGCGAAATCCCGCCTCGGCATAGCGTGCGGCATTTTCCGCGCCCGCCGAAAGCACGCCCATCAGTCCCACGATGTCCTCCTGAACCCGTGCGATGATGTCGCGAATATCGTTCCTCTGCACATGCAGCCGGGCCAGCCCGAGCACCGCATTTAATTCGTCGGTATCGCCGACTGCTGCGATGGCCGGATGATCCTTGCCGACTTGCCGGCCGAAAATCAGGCGTGTGTGGCCGGTGTCGCCGTGTTTGGTGGTAATGGACATCTGTTGAGAGATTTAGACTATATGAATCCCCTGCGGCTCAGGACTCGCAATAGATCACCTTCACTTCCGGATACGCCCGGCAAAAGGCCGCGATCTCCTTTCGGTTCATCACCATGAAGGCCGTGGAGAGCGCATCAGCGAGAGTCGCATTGGGAGCGATGGCCCATCTTATGGTGCGGCGGAGATCCACGAGCTTCGCTGTTCGCGGATCAATAACATGCGCGCCCCGCACCTGGAAACCCGTCCCGCTCACGGCTTCATTATGCAGCGCGAACGGTTCCGGCGCACCGGCGCGGACGAGCCAGCCGTCCTTGTCAGGCATGGAGCCGATGCCCAGCACGGTGCTCGTGCCCGCATTGAGCAGGGCGTTGGTAATGCCGAAGCGTTCGCGCAGCAGTCCCGCCGCCTGATCCAGGGCGTAGCCTTTGCCGATGGCACCGAGATCAATCTGCATGTTGTCCGCCCGCGGCGTGACGGTGAACTCCTCCGCATCGAGATCGAGCAATTGATAGCCGCAGCGCGCTTTGGCTGTCGAAAGCTCGTCTGCAGTTGCCTTGCGCGGGCCGCCGTCCGGCCCGCGGAGCACGGCATAGAGCGGACCGATGGTCACGTCGAAGGCACCACTGGTTTGCTCCCAGACTTCCTTTCCGTAGCTCAGGCAATCCATCGCCGCCTCGTGCAAATCAACGACGCGGCCAGCGGGACTGCCGTTGAGCACACTGATGTCGCTGTGAGGAATGAACCGGCTGAGTTGCTGCTCCAGCGCATCAATGTCTGCCCATACTTCCTGAGCAGCCTGCGCGGCCGCGGCGGCATCGTCATGCACGAGCGTGAGTTCGAAACGCGTGGCCATCGCTTCGTGGCCGAAACGGTGCAGCGTGTTCATTGCTGCACGGCCAGCGGCGGCCAAGACTGGCTCACAAATTTTTCCCACAGAGATTTTCTCACATACACGTGGATCGTGTTGGAGACATTCAAGGTGATCTGTTGAATGAAAAAGTTGTCCAGCAGGCCCGACTGATCCGCTGCGGCGAGCTGCGCTTTAATCGCGGCCTCCGAATCCGAACTCAGCAGCAGGACGGCAGCCTTTTCCAGGTCCATGCTCCCGCCCTGCCAGTTGTAATTGGAAAACTGCCGGGAGAGATACCACGGCAGCGGCCATGCTCCGCTGAGGTCGCTCTGGTCAATGCGCATGCCGTAGCCGTCCGGATGCAATTTTGCAAACCGGTGAAACTTTTCCACCCACGCGACGGCATCCGGGGCGGTCATGCTGTAGTTGTAGGGATTGCGCGAATCCCTGGCGAAGTCCCGCGTCGCCCGGTACGATTGCAGCGCCAAATGCGCCGATGCCAGTGCAAGCAGGGCAATGACCACCCGCTGCCCCCACACATTCCAAAACAAGCGCACCAGTTTTTCCGCGCCCAGTCCCGCCATCAGCAGCATCGCGTGCCAGGCGCCCATGATACACCACGGTGTCTTATAGCTGATGACTGAGTAAATGAAAAACGTCACGACGCCATACACCGCCAGGAAGCGCACCAGTTGATTGCTTTGATTCCGCTCCGCCCTGGCCGTGAAGGCCGCGAAGCAACCGATCAGGGCCAGCACCAGCAACACCGCCTCTGTGATCGCCGCCCGCCGGGCATCGCCATCAATGCCCGTCAGCCATTTGAAACCCTGCCAGCCCAGCCCGCTCTCCATTTCACGGCCGGAGATGGAGCCGCCCCACAGCAGTCCGAAGTAATAGCCAAAGGGCTTCTCATGCCCCTGACCGCCGGCGCGGCCCAGCATGTCCCCATACGTCGCCACACTGTCCCATACGCCGCGCCACTCGGTGAAGAACTGCGAGAACAGCACGATGCTCGTCGCCGCCGCACTGGCCACGAAGATCAATAACTGGCCGCGTTTGATGGGCGTCTTGCGATTCCGGCTCACCAGCCCCAGCCCCGCACCGGCTGAAAAGAACTCCGCTACATAAACCGCCAGCAGCGCCACTCCCATCGCCGCAAAGTGCAGCACGCAGGTTTCCTTCGTCGCGTGCATCAGCCCCGCGCACACCCCGGCCCATGCGAGCCACGACACCCGCCGCGTCATGAAGAACCGCCAGCCGCACCCGATGCACCCCCAGGTGAACACCACCAGCAGCATCTCCATGATGTAATACCGGCTGTAGAAAACCATGATTGGCGACACCGCGATGAACAGCGCCGCCCAGCCGAGCGCCATTTTCCCCATCCCGTCCCCCGCCAACACCAGCAGCAGGAGCAGCGCCACGCCATAGAGCACCGGCACCAGCCGCAGCCGGCTCTCGGTCACCTCCTCCCAGTTCGTGCCCGTCAACCACAGCAACGGCACCGTGCTGTAGAGAAGCGTCGGTCCGTGATGATCCTTCGGGTCGTAGTGATATTCTCCCTCCATCATTTCGTGGAGTTTCACCGACTGCGTCGCCTCGTCCGTGTGCATCGTCTTCACTTCCCGGGCGGGAAACCGCAGCACACACGCCGCCACGAACGCCACCAGCATAAGGATCAGCGCCCGGGACAATTGCGACGCATTAGCACGGGCTTCCGGGGAGGACAATTTCACGGCCCATGCCTGGATGCCGGAAGGGGAATTGCAAGATGGAATCCGCCGGGCGGACGATAGACGCGGTGAAGGTTGCCAGGCAGGTGGAGCCCCCCCCTTCTGCGTGACCCCGGGGCTATCTCGAAGTATTTCCGGGAATAAACTTCCCAAACGTCACGTCGTTGGCAGGATGCCCGCCATGATCCGCTTCCTCCTCCTGCCGCTTCTGTGTTTCACCCTGCCTGTCTTCGCTGCGGATCGCGCGCAGGTTTCCGTGCAATGGGAATGGATCGGGCTGCCTCATGCGGAGGCGAATCAGTTGATCCATCAGCACCTCAATACCAGTCGCGACGCCGATGGTCTGCGCGACGCGGTGCTGGCGATGGTTAAACGGAAGGAGGCCGTGCGGCTGGACTTGCAGGCGCTCACCGTGGAGGAGGGGAAGCGCGCGAAGCTGGATTCCGCTGTGGAGAAATTCTATCCCACGGAATTTGATCCCGGCCAGGTTCCGCAGACGCTGACTGTTCAGGGACCGAATCCCGCCGTCGAGGTCTCGCCGGTGGTGCCGAACTCCTTCGCCTCCCGCAAGCTCGGGCGCATGGCGGAGTTGGAGGTCGGGCTCACAGACGACGGGCAGCTTCTTGATCTGGAGTTCAAGCCGGTCTGGACGGAGCATCTCGGCGACATGAGCTATGGCCAGAAGACTGCGGAAGTGAAGCAGCCGGTGTTTTTCACCGCACAAATGAACTCCGACCTCCTCATGACTTCCGGCGTGTGGCAACTCGCAGGGCTGTTCACGCCGCCGCCCGACATTCAGAAGGACGTGAAACCGGAACTGGCAGCGCTGCCCGGAGACCGCGTGCTGCTCTTCGTCAAGGCCTCCTCCCCGGGTCTGCCGGGCACGCCGCCAAAGTTGCAGCCTGACGATGCCGGCCAGGTCACGGTGCTCTCGGAATGGATCGAACTGGACCTGAAGACGGCGGCGGAACTTCTGCTGGAGAATCCCGATGCGTCCTCGTCCGCAGTGCTCCGTGAGTCAGTGAATGCACACCTGGCCGCAGGACGTGCGCGGCTGGTAGAAACGGCGCTGGTCCCCTGCCGGCTGGGAAAGCGCGCGAGGATCGAATCCATTCGCGAGGTGCCGTATCCGACGGAGTTTGATCCGACACAATTGCCGCAGACGCTGACGCTCATCGGTCCGCCGCCTGCCGCACCGCTGCTGCCGGGAACCTATGCGCCGTGGATTCTGCCGGCTACCTGCAACAGCTTCACATTCCGCAACACGGGCGTCACTATGGAAGTGGACTGCTCTGTCGCCGCAGGCGATGACCGGGTGACGCTGAAGATCGCGCCGGAACTCTGCCAGTATCTGGGCCGGGAAAGTTTCGGGCTGGGGCCGTCAATGGGAACACAGCCGCGGTTTCAGACTCTGAAATCGTCCGCGGATGTCCGCCTGCTGCCGGGCACTCCGGCGCTCATCAGCACGCTGGATGCGCTACAGGTCGGCGACGCCCTGCCGGGCTCGGCGCGGGCCCGCAAGGTCTTCCATTTCGTTACCATCATCCACTGACCAGCCGTTATGTTTCGCTCCTCCCGATTCCTCTCTCTGGTGCTGCTGACGGCACCGGCGCTTCCGGCGAAGGACGTGCCGCCGGTGCAGATTTCAGTACAGTGCGACTGGATCCGCCTGCCCCACGCCGCGGCGAATGGGCTCATCCGGCAGCATCTGAAAAGCACCGGCGCCTCCGCGCTGCATGACGCCGTGATCGCGATGCTCAAAACCAACACCGCCACGCGTCTTGATGTGCAAAGTCTCCTCACCAGCGCCGGCAAGCGCGCTAAGGTGGCGGGAATCACTGAGAAGTCCTACGCCACGGAATTCGATCCGCCGCAGCTCAGTCAGACATTGAGCGTGGACGGCGACTGGCCTTATGATATGGGCATTCCGGCCTCCGCGGGATCATACACTTTCCACAATCTCGGACGGGAGGTGGAAGTGGAGACCGGGCTGCGGCAAGAGGGGCTGCCTCTTCAATTGAGACTCGCCGCCTCGTGGAGCGAGCATCTCACCGAGGTCCCGTACGGCATCGGCAATTCGTTCTATCCGGAACCGTCGTTTTACCATGCATCGGTGGTCGCAGACCTGCACTGCGCTTCCGGCGTATGGCAACTCGCCGGGCTCTTCACGCCGCCGCCAGACAAGAAGGAGGAAGCGGAAACCGCACCGCTGCCCGGCGACAGAGTACTGCTTTTCGCGCGCGCCACGGCACCCGGCCTGAAGCCCCATGCGCCTCCCTCGCCAGACAGCGAGCCTGGGATGCGACCGGTGCTGGTCGAGTGGATCGAAGCCGACACCGCGCTCATCGCCGATCTGCTGGAAGCCACATCGGACTTCACTTCCGCCGCCGGTCTGCGCGCTTCGCTGGAAACACCAATCGCCGCCGGCACTGCCGCGCTCATCGAGACCGCCTTTGTGCCCATGTCCGGACGGGAGGAGGCGAAGATCAGTTCCGTTCGCTGGTTTCCCTTCGTCACGGAAGTGGATCCGGCGCAGGTGCCTCAGACGCTGACCGTCACCAACCACACCCCCGCAGGCTCCCCGCTGCCCGGCGGCGGCGTGTCGCAGCCCCTGATGACCCCGTCATTCTTCAACAACTACTCCGTCCGTGAGCTTGGCACTGTCATTGAAGTCCGCTGTACTCCGCAGGACGACGGCGAGACAGTCTCACTGGAAGTGGCCGCAGAACTGAGCGCGCTCGCGGGCGGCGATGTCTTCGGCCAGGGCGTCACCGAGGTGCCGCAGCCGCGCTATCACAGCTTGAAATGCACCACCGGGGTAGCCGTGCGAACAGGCGTGCCGGCACTGGCCGGCCTGCTCGATCCTCCCCTGCCTTCCGGTCACTCGCAGCCCGCAGTGCGGACGCGAAAAGTGCTCCTCTTCGTCACGGTGCTGCGGTGAGACGAATTGATGCGTCATCCCCGCCGGCACACCTTGCCTTTTCAAAGAAGCCACCGCCATCTGTGGGCAGCGGCTCTACGCAGCCGGGCAGCAGTCAGTCGCCAACAAATTCCAGAATAACTTTGACGCCCCTCCATGCATCTGCTCAAAGTCGCTGAATGAAGTCCGTCGTCCCTGTCAGGAAAATCATTTTCATCACCCTCGGCGCAGCGTTGATCCCGGCAGTCTGGTGGACCGTGCAGCGGACCTTTCCCGGACGGGGAGAAGGCTGAAACCATCCGGCGCAAGGCGCAAAAGATGTTGGAAGAAAACGCCGATGTTCGCCGCAAGCTCCAGTCAGTGGAGCTTACCACCCTGCCTCATCGCCCTCTCCTCCGCCCTCCCGCTGCGGGCAGCGAACCGCACGGATGATTACGAATCCCGTCTGAATGCGCCAATGCCGCTGAGCCTGGACATCGTGATGTATTCCCGCTGGACCCCGGGGGCTGCTCATTATCCGTCCGGGAAAATATCCCGCAGGGTCACTCCCATGCGTTTCGTGATCTGCTCCAGTCTGCCGAGGGTGATGCTTTGCTGACATTGTTCCAGGCGGAACAACGTGGACGGCGGGATGCCAAGCCTTTTGGCAAAAGCCGCAAAGGTCAGCTCCCCGCGGCGCCGCCGCAGGAATCCAGCCAGTTGCTTCTCATAGGATTTCCGCACCCCGGCTTTTTGGACGCCCTTCCATTCCGTATTTGGAATATTTCTTGCCGGCTGCGCGCCAATCGTGTACACCCGGGAGAATATTCTGCACCGCGCGGGATTGTAATAAGCCGTCCACTATGAGAATTGCCCTTCCGCTTCTGCTCCTCCTGCTGGGAGGTTTCCATCACCTCCCGGCTGCTGACCCCGGACCTGCCGCAGCCCAGGCAGAGCCGTCCGTCGGAGCTTCCGCGCCCGCCAGGGCGGAGGTGCCGATGCCGGCGCCGCAACTCCCCGACAGAGATGCCTCGCCGGCCCCGCTGACATTCGATATTCTGCAAAGCAAAATCTTCCCGGAAGGCGGGCGGACTGTCGAGATCCACCGGGTGCGTCCTCCTGTCCTGCCGGCTCCGCCAGTGGTAGTGCCTCTAACGGAGGAAAGGCGGGCCGAACTCCGCCGGCTGCATCCGCGGGCCTTTATGACAACCCGGCTCCTCTGGCTGAATGCGACTGCTTATCCAGGAGGACAGTATTATCTGGAATGGCAGAGTCCGGCGGGCGGCAGCACTTTTGCCGCATGGAGCCGCGCGGACATGAGGCTGTTCTCTGCCTTGCCGGAATTCGATGTCGCCGGAACCAATACCCGGTGGCTGCTGCTGGTATCTGTGCGCCCGTCCTTGCGCCCCCCGGCTGCGCCCCCACTCCCGCTGCGCGTGCCGCCTGCGATTCCTGCGGACGGGCCGGGTTTTCTATTAGTAAAGGGAGACGCTGCCAACAGCCTCGCGATGGAGCCCGTGACGGCGCTCCATGAACTTTACGCGAAAGACAAACCTCAACTCGTGGCAAAGTGGGAGGATCGCACGCGGCTCCGCCTGGCGGAGGCGGCCCGGCCCGCACTGCCTCCGCCTCCGCCGAAGGATACCGTGATTCATTACTGGCCGAAACAGAGCCGGCGGCACGGTGCCGGCCCAGCGGCAGCGCCAACCCCCTGACCTGCACCCACCATGAAATACCTGCTTCTCACCTGGGCCTGCCTGACCGCCATTTGCCTGCCGGCACCGGCCCAATCACCACCTGCGCAGCTTGATCCGGTTTTGCACCGGGTCTATCCAGACACATGGGAACTCGCCTGGGACAGTGTGGACCGCCGCACCTATTTTATGCAGTGGTCCGAAGACCTTTCGGTGTGGCACTATTTTCCGGAAATCGAATTCGGCGACGGGCTTCCTCTCTCGTGGTGCCTGTGTTTCGGCACCGGTACCGGGAGCGGGCGAATCCAGGTGCGGCTGCGCTATCTGGATGTGGCTACCACCGATCCCGATTTGGCGGACTTCGACAACGACGGCCTGCCCAACCTCGCCGAACTCCAGATGCCGGGCAAAGACCCGCTGATAGCCGACACCGGCGGCGCTGACACCGACACCGACGGCATGCCCGACGCTCTGGAACTCTTCTACTGGGGGAACCTCAGCAAAACCGGTGCCGGCGATGAGGACGGCGACGGTATCAGCAATGCACTGGAATTGCAGGCCGGCCAAACCCCCGCCAGCGACCAGACGGCCATTGCGGAGGGCCGGTCCAATTACTTCTACGATGTCATGGGCCGCTTCGATTCCTCCAACGGAGTGGAGACTTTCAATCCGCAGTTCGACGCTGAGGGGAACCTTTTGAACCGTGAATGATATGAAGCGCCTCCTTGCGATAATCGTCAGCCTGCTGGCTCCGGCTGGCCTTCTCCCGGCTCAGAGCGATCCTCTCACCGGCTGGAATTTTTGGCCCGCGCCTGCCCACGTAACACTTCAATCAGGCCTGAGCACCAACGTGCCAGGATTACCATCGGGAACAGGAGGGACGGCGATAACTCCGGCAGTGGGCGGCGCTTCGGACCCTGAAATTGTGGCGCTGGCAGCTTCGCTGGGCAACGCCCCGCTGCGGATATTTAATTATGTCCGGAACCGGATTGATTATGTTCACTATTACGGGTGCCGGAAGGGAGCCTTGATGACGCTGCTCGACGGGAGCGGCAACGATCTGGACCAGTGTGCGTTGCTGGCCGCCCTCTTGCAGGCATCCGGCAGTGTAATGAACGTCACCTTTCGCAGCGGGTTTATGGATGTGCCCTGCACGGGCAACGGCGGAAAGAACATCCACGAGTGGATTGGGCTGTCTGATGATCCGTATCCTGGTTTGAGCTATGCCGCCGCCTATCCGGGCGCGGCCACGCTGTCCGGTGTCAGCGACGAGAAATTGAAGCGGTTGCAGCATGCTGCACGCTTCATGCGGGTGCGCGGCACCCCTTCCGGGGCGGCGGATGGCGTTTATTGTTCCACGACGGACGGAAGTGCGCTCTGTCTGGAGCGGTGGTGGTTGCGGGTCCAGGTGGGTGGACAGACCTACGACCTCGATCCGTCGTTCAAACGATACGACCCCATCTCCGGCATTAATTTTCCAAGCGCTCAAGAGTATGATCGGACATTGATGCTGAGCGCAGCTGGCGGGCAAACCGGCACGGCATGGGTCAAGGACCTAAGTGACACCGGTATCGCCTCGTACCTGTCAGCCCGAACGAACAAGTTCCGGACGTGGATCACAAACCACGCCGCCGGTGCCAGCGTCGCTGAGATTACGAGCGGCCGCCGGATAAGGTACGAGGATGCAGCCAACCTGAGTGGAGCCTTTCCTCTGACCCTCCCCGCGGCGACGAGCCCACCGTATGCGGAAATCCCCGGGGCGGTCAAATCTACGCTGCGCATTCAAGCCGGGGCCGGGAGCCTGGACAGGACCATCAACTTCGCGGATCTCGGCGGCCGCCGGCTGTCGCTGTCCTTTACGACAACCGCAGGAGTAACCACGGCACGGTTCCATGTGGACGACGACGAACTGGCGACGGCCACGGCGGCCCAGGCGGAATTTCCCGTGACGCTGACGGTGAAGCATCCCCTCCTCACTGCCAGCGTCAGTCCCGCAGTGATCTATAAGCGGGGGGACGGCAACGCCTACGCCATCGGTTATGGATTCTCGCCAACCGGGAGGCTGCTGCAGCGGCGTTATGACAAGCTGGATGACTATCTCGCACAGGGCAAAGCCGACAGCAGCCGGGAAGTGCGCACGGAGATGCTCAATATCCTGGCGCAGTCCTACATGATGCAGCGGGAACTGGCCCTGCGCCTTTCCGCCGCCGCCGCCGGGGTGCTTCCCTGTACGCAGCAGTGTGTCGGGCGCGTGGCGCAGGAAACCGGCTATTACATGGACTGGTACTTGCTGGACACCGCCCACTTTGCCGCTGGCGGTGATCAGTCGCCCGCCCGGAGCATTTTTTTGACAGAAACACTGTTTGCCAGCGCGCTGGAGCACGGTGTCGTCGAACAATACCAAACGAATAAAAGCGGGGTGTCCACTGTTGGAGTCATCCAGCGGACGATGAAGGCCGGCGACAAAATGTATTATGCCGACTCGAACAGCGTTTGGACTGCCTCCGTCCGGCCCAATCTGAACGCTGACTATGCGGCGGCCCAGATAACCGACTTCAACACGGATATGGCCGTTACGGGGACGAAACTGCTGCTGCCGGAGGACGGGAAGAAGACTTACGGCGATTGGACAGGAGCCGGCTATATGCGCATCCGTCCGGGCAGTTTGCTGATGGCGATCAGCGGCGTTTATCCGACGAATGGGGGCTGGGCCACCCAGGCTTGGACGCTATGGTCACAACCGATCCTTGATCTTTTCTCGAGCAGCCCTGCTTCGACTTACCGGGTGCCGGCGTCTTCGTCCGCACCAGTATTCAGCATGTCGTCATTTTCCTCGCCGCCGCTTTACGGGAGCGACCCTGTGGACATGGCCACCGGGGCTTTCACGCTCAATGCGAGCGACCTTGCACTCGGCACCGAGCAGGCCCCGCGGGGTCTCCGTTTTGACCGGAGTTATTCCACCAATCTGAGGCGGCGAAATTCCCATTACTTGGGATACGGGTGGACACACAGCCTGGATATTCGCGCCGTGAGGCGGACGGCTCCGGAGGAGGGGCTGGGGCTGGGAACTCCGGCGCAGTGCGCCACCTTCCTTACGGCCCTGACCGCTGTGTACGACCTGTTTCGGGATGATGCGGGTGCCAAAGAAGTCGTGACTGCAGCCCTCGTGGCGGACTGGATGGTGGACCGGCTGCTGAATAATGCAGTGGTGGTCAGCATGGGCAGTAACAAGATTCAGTTCATCAGGCAGCCGGACAACACTTTTGAGCCGCCGGGGGGTTCTACGATGGAACTTACGGGTGCGAATGGTGATTACGTGCTGAAGCAGCGCCTCGGCAACAAGATCATCTTTGGCAATTACCGCGCGGACAGGATTGAGGACGTGGATGGAAAGGCGCTCACGTTCACATACGAGACGGGGACGGCCCGGCTGGATTACGTCCAGGACGAATACGGGCGCCGGCTGGATTTCGTGTATGGTACGGAATCCGGAACTCCTTCCTATAACCTTATCACCGCCATCGAAAGCGAACTCAGCGGGACGACGGCGGAGCGCACGATGTCGTTCGCCTATGATAGTTCCAAAAATCTGATCAGCGCTACCCTGAGCAGCCCCGCCGATCCGGCGGGCAAGGTGGAGTACTACGACTACACGGACCCCACACCCCCGCTCGTGACTACGGATCCGCACACCACCGACGCGGGCCTGCACCGCATGGTGCGGCAGCGGGACCACGATGGCCGCGTCATCACCTACAATGTGTTTGACTCCCTGGGGCGGATTCAGCGGCAGTATCTCCAGGGGAGCACGGCAAAGGTCTTCAATCTGAGTTACACGGGATACGAAAGCACCGAAACCGACCCGGCGGGCGGGGTGACGACGTATTTCTATGACGAGCGGGGGCGCTCCTTTGCAGTGCGAGATCAGGAAGGGCTGGTGACATGGTGGGCCTACGACGGTCAGGATCGGATTGTGTCGCGCACCACGCCGAGCGACGAAACGACGGCGTTTCAATACGACGCGCGCCACAATCTAACACACATTTACCATCCGCGCGGCGGAGGGATTACACAGGCAACCTACGATGTCTGGGACCGGCTGGACCTTGCAACGGACCCGGACGGGGCCACCACGGACTACGTCTATTTCCCGGACACTGACAGCGACAACGGGAAGCAGGACCGTCCGAAAACGATCACGGACGCATATGGCACCACTACTTACGAGTACTTCCCTTCAGGGACTGCCGAGGGGCGCGTGAAAAAGGTCAAGGATGCCGACCTCCTGGAGACACAATACACCTACGATTCGTATGGCCAGCCGGCGACCGCGGTGGCACCGGGACCATTTACGACCACCTACAACTATTCGCCGCGCGGTGATTTGACTTCCTCTACAGACCCCGCCGCCATCGTCACCGGCTACCTCTACAATGCCCGGCGGCAGGTGACGAGGATCACTCAGAATCAGGGCGGCGCCGCGCCAGCGGTGACGGACATGGATTACGACAACGCTGGCAATTTGAAGTCCACACTCAGCCCGGAGGATAACGGGGCGCAGCGGTTCAAGGCCCGGCAGGAATGGTCGGCTACGGGAAAGCTCCTCAAGACGCTGACCACCGACGAGGACGGGGAAGGAGCCAACGACCCCGCCTCCGTCATCAGCTACGACAACCGCGACTGGCAGCAGACGGCGGTGGATCCGCTGGCGCGGACGACCAGTTTCACTTCCTGGGCGCACGGGCGGCTGCATGAGACGACGCGGCCGCTGGCGCGCACGATTGAGCAGGTCCCTGACTACGACGACCGTCCGCATTATGTCAGCGTGCCCGGAGCCGGCACGGGGCTGACTCGCCTCACGGAGTTTGCCTACGGCGTCACGGCGGGGACGTATCCGACAGGGGCGTTCCCGAAAACCACCACGACAACCCCGGACAATCTGAGCGCCACGGAGCAGCAGGACCGCATGGGCCGCACCCGTTTTTCCACCAACCGCTGCAACAAGACATGGGAGTTCCGCTACGACGGTCTCGGGCGGCCCACTCACATTATCACACCCCTGGATGCTGCGGCGTCGCGTGCCCGCATCACCGAATACTTCCACCGCGGAGCCGTGAAAAAAGTCACCGAGCCATCCGGCCAGACCGCCGATCTCGCCTATCATGCCAGCGGACGGTTGAATACCACCACCTACAAGACCGGCACCGTCGTCCAGGCCACCCTCACCTCTGCCGCCGCAGACTACGACAATAACGGCAATCTCAAAAAGCTCGATGAAACCCGCATCGGCACCACCGGCACCAAATCCACGAGCCGCACCTTCGATGCACTCAACCGAGTGCTCTCACGCACTGACGAGAACGGCAGCATCGTCGGCTACCGTTACTACCCCAGCGGGAAGCTCCAGACGCTCATCTATCCCGGCGGCACCGCCACCGGCAGCGGCCGCGTGGACTACACGTATTGGAAGAGCGGCCAGCTTTACCAGGTGAAGGACTATCTCG
>JANOZA010000784.1:0-1612 GCA_031429155.1 Verrucomicrobiota bacterium
ACCGCCGCATCCGCGGCCAGACTGGCAATGGTGCCGGTGGTCAAAGCAGCGCCATAGGCCGGGAAGCCGGTAGCTCCGTAGGCTCCGACGGAATTGTTCGCGCCCAGATAGGCTCCGAAGTCAGCCGTGCCGACGACGACATGGCCGCCGATCCAGCCGTCGGCCTGGCCAGTGAGGCGGATGCGGGCGTTGGCACCGGTGAGACCGAGGGTGCCGGTGCCGGCGACGAGACGGGCCACGGAGGCCTTGTTAGGATTGTCTCCGGTGAAAGCGAACGGATTGCTGAAGATCAGATCGGCACCGCCGGCGCTGGTCACGGTCACGTTGGACTGGCCAATCCCGAGCCGCGCCTGACTGAGTGTCTCGGTGGAGCCGGCGGCGATGCCGGTGAAGGCCACACTGCCGCCCTGGAGAGTGAGAGTGGCGAGGTCGTTCACGACGTTGCGCGTGGCTCCCGTGCTCGGCACGGGGCCGATGCCGCCCGCGTGATCCATGTTCAGGGTGAAGCCTGGATTGATCGTGATTCCCGTGACGTTCGGCAGTTGGGACTGGGCTTTGAGGAACAGGACGCCGCCATTGGTGGCTCCGGTGATGGTGCCGCTGAAGCTGTTCGAGGAGCCGAGCTGGAATTCACCGAGGCCGGTCTTGGTCAAAGGGGTGCTGCCGGTGAGGGCATTGACTCCTCCGAGCACCGCGCCGGAGTTCCACGCGACATCAATGGTGCCCCCGCCGCTGCCCACGATGACACTGCGGCCTGGAGTGAAGGTGAGGCCCTGGCCGAGCAGGCCGGGGGCGGGATTGGCAAAGGAGAGCGTGCCGCCGTTGGTGAGGGTGACCGCATTAGCCGCGGCTCCGAGGTTTTCGTTGCTGCGGACCTTGAGCACGCCCGTTCCGTTCACCGTGACGGCTCCAGTGAAGGTATTCTTCAGTTCCGACATGTCCACGCCGCCGCCGGAGACGGTGACCGGATTATTGCCGGTTAGCGTGGAGCGGAGGTTCAGGATATTGGGGCCGACGACCTGGCCGGCCTGGACCATGGAGCCGCCCGCGCCGAGGCGGTAGGTGCCGCCATTGGGGGTGAGGGTGCCGGTGTAGGCGACGGGGCGGATGGCCCCGAGGGAATTGGAGAGTCCGGCAGCGGCGAAGTCGAGGTTGTTGGCACTGGCCACGCCGAGAGCGAGGCTGCCGGTGCTGGCGGGAATGACAGTGCCGAGGAAGGCCTGGTCCATCGCGTAGTTCGTGGCCGCGGTGCCGGAGACGGTGAGGGCTCCGGGAATGGAGGCGGCGCTGCCAAATTCCCAGCGGGCCCCGGCGGCGACGGCAGAGGGGCCGAAGGTCTGCGCGCCGTTGAACACCACTCGATTGGTGGAAGCGTTGGCGAGGGCCAACAGGCCAGGGGCGGCGTTGAGGTCGGTATTGAAGGTGAGGTCGCCGGTGCCGGTGCGGCTCAGAGGCGCTACTGGAGCGGCATCGAAGGTGGCCGCGGCACCGATGGCGATGCTAGCTGCTGTGGCGACGCCACCAAAGCGCACGTTGCCGTTGGCCGTCACGGCTGCGGCACCGGTGTTGAGGGTATTGCCAAAGGTGGTGGTGCCGGTGCCGGGGTTGATGG
>JANOZA010000785.1:0-15110 GCA_031429155.1 Verrucomicrobiota bacterium
CCGAACAGATTACCGGAGACAAGTTCATGGGCATCTGATCCCCCGTTTGACCATTGGGAATGGAGGCCAGGCCCGACAGAGCAGCGCTCGCAAGCAGTTCGTTGCCAGCGACTTCCTCAATTACTGGTGTGGCCCGTTGTCCCGTTCAATGCCAGCGACTTCCTCAATTACTGGTGTGGCCCGTTGTTCCTCCTTGGTGTGGCCCGTTGTTCCTCCTTATAGCCTGCCCGGCCTCCTCGCCTTCAGTAATTGCTTGAAGTGGACAATGGTCACGACGTGCAGCGTCTCCTCCCCTGCGAGGTAGATGATACGGTAGGAAGCTTCGTGGACTTCGCGCAGCGGGGCTTCCGGGTATTCGTGGACGGGATGTCCGCGGCCTGGGACGCGGGCGGCGGCTTCCACTCTTTCGATGATGCGGGCGACGACTCGATCCGCGTAGAAATCGGAATCCTCCGCGATGAATCGCTGGATGGCCCGCAGAGATCGCTTCGCTTCTGCCGTCCAGATAATCTTCACGACCGCAGGAAGGCTTTGCGGATGGCGGCGTGGCTGTGGGTGCGGCCTTTGCTCATATCGGTCATGCCGGCTTCGATCTTCTGCCGCACGTAGATTTGATACATCAGGTCATCCCATGTCGCAGAAGCCGGCAGCGCGCGGACGACCCCCATGGCCTGAGTTTTGACATTGGTGCATTTGGCTTTGGCTGCGATCATCTCCCGACTACTGCCACATGCGAATGTCCCATGCAAGGCAGGAGAAGGCCCGACGATGCTCCGGGCAACAAGCAGGAACAAAGAGGCGTGCTCTTGCCGTGGCTGCGTTGGCCCCTCCTGCTTCGATTACTGGTGTGGCCCGTTGCTTCCTCGTACCTCGCTCCACCAGCGGCTAATTTCTCCAACGGCCTCCGGCCCGCCTTGACATACCCTGAGCAGCAAGTTCCATCTTGGGAGATGCGCTCAACCATCAAACAAAACATCCGAATGAGATCGCTGACATCCATTTTCTGCTTTCTGTTCACCGCACTGCACGCGTTCGCCACGCCGCAAGAGGTGGCGAAAAGCCTCTTCGCCTCAACAGTCCTGATTGCGACCGATGATGCCAATGGGCAGCCCTTGGCCATAGGAAGTGGGTTCCTCGTGGGAGAGGGGCTGATCGCCACCAACTTTCATGTGATCGAAGGTGCCAAAGCAGGCTATGTCAAACTTGTGGGCAGCAAACAGAAGGTGGAAATCACCGGGGTAGTTTGTTCCGATTCTGCCTCGGACTTGGCTATTGTTCAGGCCACCGGATTGAGCGGACCGGCGGTGAAACTTTCGGAGCGCGAAAAACCGGCGGTGGGCGAAGCGGTTTTCGCCGCTGGTAATCCGCGCGGCCTTGAAGGCACATTTTCGGCGGGCATTATCAGTGCGGTTCGGGAGGCGGGAGGCACCAGTCTTTTGCAGATCACAGCGCCGATCTCGCCCGGAAGCAGCGGAGGCCCTATCGCTGATGAGACAGGTGCTGTCGTCGGGATTGCGGTCGCTACGTACAAGGGCGGCCAGAATTTGAATTTCGCGGTGCCCGTTAAGGCGCTCACAGCGTTACTCGCACGGAAAGGAGCACCTGCCGCACTTGGGACGGTTTCAAAGTCAAAAGGGAAGGATGTTTTTGCCGCCTTGGAGACTGGAAAACTTAACGAAGGCGTGACGATCACGAATTTTACATGGGAGGCCGCGCCGGTGTCGGCCACACCAGCAAGTCTTGGTCAAGGTGGATTCTCAGTATCCGCCCAAAACAATCTAAGAGAGCCGATCCGGAACGTATTCGCGCTCGTTATCTTCTACGACAAGGCTGGGCAAGTCGTTGAATGCGGGGTAATCAAATTTGAAGACATCGTGCCTGCAAAACTCGCCCGAAGAATTAAAGGGAAAGTGGACCCTTCGGTCGTCCAACTCACGACTCCGAAGTCGAAAGAAAACCAATATTTTTTTGCGGCGCAGCCGAGCACAAAAATCGAGTTTCGGATCCTTGGATTTGAAATCGCTGAGGAATGAGCGGGTGGTGAACTACCTCGAACCTCAACTGCCGTCGGCCTAAACCGTTACCATTCGCCTGAGTCCAAGTGCTTCAAGTAAAGCGGGCAAGTCGTAGAGGGTAAGAATTCCGAGAAGCTGCTGGTCTGGTTTCCCGTCGTTTGTGATCAGTATGGCATCAAGATCTTTGCCGCGAACCGCGAAGTCTTCAAATTTTGAGAGGGCATCGAACAGGGTAGCTGCGCGGGAGAGGAAACAGTAGTGATCGACGTCTTCTGTGAAAGGAAGGATTCGTTCAATCTGCGTTTCCCAAAGACTCACAATCTCATTTGCGAATTCTGAAGCGAGCCATCGGACAACAGTCTCGGCAGTAAGGAGGGCGACAACTTTGGTGCCGGAGAGTATTGGAAGTTGGGAAAAGGAGCCGTTTCGCATATCCCCTACTGCGTCGCCAACCGAGTCGGCTAAAGTACGTGACCGTATTTCTGCGAGTTGAAATCTCGGAATCACAGCGGGCGGATTCAGTAGTGCGTTCCGTATTCGGTCAATTTCGGCAACCGCCCGGTCGTTGGGTTCGGCGATAACGTGATCGTCTGTGCGTTCGTGAACGATGGCGTTTCGGAGGTCCGCAAACTCCTTGAGATCGTCCCGATAGCGCTTCACAACTCGATTTGTTTGTGCGGCGCGATCAACAAGCTGGTAGAACGTGTTTGAGCGGTCGGCCGCCACGCTCCTTCGCAGCCACGATTCGATCTCACAAAAACTCCGCAGAAAGACATCCGAATTCAGCATGAGTTGATTGCGTTCAGACATTACGTTATTCATCGATGCAACCGTCACGGCACTAGACTCGGGGAGACTAAAAAATCACCTTCCAAACATTGCCTCGGTTGTCTTGAGCTACGCCAAAGCCATGATCAGTTCCGCTGCCCGCTGCGCCCATGAACTCGACGCGGCGTCCAGTGTTGGTAACGAGCATCCCCGTTATCGGGATTCGCTGGGCGGAGAGCGTGGAGGTGAACGATGAACCCCATGCCGAATGGTAGGCGGATGCCATGACGGGCGTAATGCCGACGTTGCCGTAGAGCGACCCGCTCCCGCTGACGCTCGACAAAGTGGCACTGGTAGTGAAGTTCGCGATTCCTGAATAGTGGCCGATGCCGGTCTCGCCTGATGGCCATGTAATTTGAAATGTTCCACTGTAAGGCCCCTGGGGCGCTACTATCCCGGAGATGTGGGGTGCCTGAGAAAGTTCAACGCCCTTCACCGCATACAGTTGAACAGGCTGCTTCGGAATGGCGCACGAGGTAAGAAGACCAGCGGACAGCACAAGCAAGCGGGAGATGGGCGTAGTGTTCATTAGATATAAATTTTTATGCAGCAGCCTTACACCTCGCGCAAGGCAGGGACGGTTTCAAGGTCCAAGTGAAACGGGCCGCGGAGCAGCGCGGGCTTCTAACATGGGAGCAACTGGCGGCCTATGCCGGCGAGGAATGGTATCCGTCGCGCATTGCGTTTGGGAAGCATAAGGGCAAGTCCGTTGCGGACGCGGGCCGGGATGCCGGATTGCGCGAGTGGCTGGAAGGATTGGCGAAGTCGGCGAATGAACGGAATGCGAGGATGGGACGCTGGTATTTGCGGCGACCCCATGATGCGGCGGAAGCGCCGGTGTTCGTGGCGTGGGAGAGCGCGGGTGGAGCGGAGGATGCGTCCGTCGCGGGCAGCGGGCTGGTGGTTTATGTGAATCCGGAGTTGCAGCGGTTGCGGGTGCTGGTGGAGGCGGCGCGCGGTCGGTTGGCGGAATTGGAGGCGGGGTTCACGGTGGAGAAGGCGCGGCTGTTTGTCAGGCTGCGCGGGCATTTCCAGCGGCGGGACCAACTGCGGACCACCATCCAGTATCGGCGGAAGTTTCTCGAAATGCTGGTGCGGCACGGCGAGGATGAGGCGGCGCAAGTGAAGGAGGAATACCGTCAGGCGCGCGCGCGTGGAGCGGCGTGCTTCCAGCCGCCGTTGAATGTATTGCGACGGAGGAGTACACTATCCCGGCGAGGCGGGGGCATTGACTCGAACGGAAGAGAAAAGTGGCGCTTCGCGCGGTGGTTGAAACGGCGGCTGGAAGCGGCGCCGCTCCATGGGAAAGCATCGAACTGGAAATCGTGCGCGTGCTGGAGGCGATGAATGAACTCCGGGAGACCCCCGACTACGAACTGCACCGGCTCACAGAGCGGTCGCCGGAGTTCTTCGATGAGACGGTGAGCCGGCACCTTGAGAGCCTGGAGACGGAACTGGCGACGCTGCAAACTGAGGCGGAGGCGCTGGCGGGGGAGATTGCGGAACTGACGGGGGAGGGGGCGGGGATTGGACAGGCGGGATCGGGGAGAATAAGTATGCAATCGTGACCAATCACAGGCGTGTGCCGGCACTGCGGATTCATTCATCCGCGTCTGAAGAGGTCCTCCGCTTCATGGAGCGTGGCGGAGACGCTGGCGGCATCAATGACGGCGGCGGCGCCGAGTCCGCCGCGCTGCTGCGCCCATGGCTTTGCATCACACGGTGCAATGGTTGGCGTAAATGTCCGCCGGATCCTGCCGGACGTGTGTCTGCGCGGGTGCGCAGCTTCTTCTCAGTGGACCTTTTCAGCAGGGCAAGGCATGGCCCGCCTATGACTGCCACGCTTCTGAACTACAAATCACTCTCGGTGCCGGAACGCATCCGGCTGGTGGGGGACATTTGGGAGAGCATTGTGGACGATACTCTGGACAATGTGCCACTTTCCAATGCTCAGGCGGCCGAAGTTGAACGCCGGGTGGAGGCTCATCTGGCAAATCCTGCATCCGGGGTGCCGTGGGCGGAGGTGAGGGAGAAACTGTTCGCTGCGATACAGGGACTCATTCCGGCGTGGTGATGGCGTGAACGCGGCCCGGTTGGAACCCGCCCATACGATGCAGCACTTCCGGCATCAATGGCTGCGTGTCTTCGTAGCGATTCGATTTGGCCCGCAGGACGACGATGGCAAAGGGCAGGCCGCCGATTTGCTGCTGGTGTGGGAGGCTTTGTCCATCGTGAGTAAGACATCGTAAGGACCGGATTCGGCGATGAGCCGCAGGAGGCGGCCATTTTGGATGCCCGCCCAGCCTGCGCCGGGCACGGTTTGCACTTCGTGTCCGGGCAAGTCCCGCCGCAGACGGGCAGGCAGGCATTCATCAAGCAGGAGGCGCATTCAGGCTGCGGCGAGGAGCAGTTCGCCGGCTTCCTCCAGCATGGCGACGGCCTGTTCATGGCTAACTGTCGGAAAATCCTCCAGGAAATCATCGATCGTATCCCCACCTTCAAGATAATCGAGCAGCGTGCGGGCGGGAACGCGGGTGCCGGCGAAGCACGGCGTGCCGCTCATGATTTCCTGGTCCACATTCACGACGATGCTTTTCTTCATGCCGTGAATTAAGCGCCGTCTCCTGCGGATGGCAAGTCCTCCGTCGAGATGCGGGCCTCAGTTCGGAATCAGCACGCTCTTCACGACTTCGCCGCGGTGCATTTTCTCGAAGGCTTCGTGCCATTGCTGGAGCGGCCACTGGCCGCCGATGATCGGCTCGATGTTGAGCGCACCGGTGGTGAGCATGGCGAGGACGCGTTCCCAGACGGGCCAGTTGTGACTGAAGCTGCCCTGGAGCGTCACGTTTTTTTGCACCAGCGCATCGAGCGAAAAATTCATCGGCTGCGGGCCCCAGCCGACTTTGGTGATCCAGCCGGCGGGGCGGACGAGTTCGAGCGCGAGTTTGAGCGTGGCGGAGACGCCGGCGGCATCAATGATGGCGTCGGCACCGAGTCCGTCGCGCTGTTGCGCCCAGGGCTTCGCATCCCCGATGATGACTTCGCAGCCATACTGCGCGGCGATGTTGAGGCGGTGCCGGTCGGCTTCGAGGCCTACGATGGCGACTTCTGCGCCGGCGAGTTTGGCCACGGCGGCACAGAGGATGCCGATGGTTCCGGGGCCGAGCACGAGGACACGGTCGCCGGGCGTGAGGCGGGTGTTGTTGATGACGGAATTCCACGCCACACTGCACGGCTCGGTAAGGCAGGCGCGTTCCAGGGCGAGTTTGTCCGGCACGCGGTGCAGGAGGCGGGCAGGGACGCGGACATAGCGCGTCATCGCCCCGTCCACGCCGTAGCCGAAGCCCTTGCGTGTGGTGTCCAGATTATAGAGCCCGCGGCGGGTCATCGGATTGTCCGGATCAATGACGGCCGCCGTCTCGCTGACGACGCGGTCGCCTTCCTTCCATCGCTTCACGGATTTGCCGGTTTCGACGACATGGCCGCTGAATTCGTGTCCGAGTACGACGGGGTAATTTACCGGCCAACTGTGCGAGGACGACCATTGATGCAGGTCGCTGCCGCAAACGCCGACGGCGGCGACTTCCATGAGCACATCCTCGTCGCCGATGGCGGGCTTTTCCTTCTCGCGGATTTCGACGGAACCGGGCTCAGGGGCGAAATTGACGACGGCGGCGTGGGACATGGCGGGGGAATGGTTGAAAATTAGATGCTGTGAGAGGGCTGGATAACGGACAGAAAACATCCCACTGTCCAGCGGGCTTCCGGGGGCGGGGATTGGACCTCGTTCGCGGCCAAAAATAGTTGTGGCGCCGGGCGGGGAAGGTGGCAGACTACCGCCGCTATGAAACAACTACTCCTGCTGAGTGTCGCCGGGCTGCTTTGCCTGTCCGGGACTGCCAGTGCGCTGGATATTCCGCGCACCGTTCACCGCGCCTCCGATGCCGCCAAGGCCACGGAAGAAGCGACGGCCGCCAAAAAGGGAATCCTCTGGGTTCTCTCCGATGCCAACCTCAAACCCACCTGACCCACCTGCTCAGGAACCATCAGTATGATGGTTTTAAAGACAGGCCGCTCCATGGGTGAACTCGTGTTCGTTGATTCGACCGCGACCGGGGATATGGACAAAGTGCCCGCCGCCGTGAAACAGGCGTTGAGCAGTCAGTCCGGCCCCATCCCCAAAGTCGCGCTCAGCGACGCTGCGGGCAGCAAAGTTTATGGCACCGCCAGCCATACAGAACTCAAAGGAGGACTGGACAAGGCTCTCAAGGAAGCCAAGCGCGCCCAACGTGCTGACTTGTCAGGCACCCCAGCTCCCTCCGCAGTCGCCAAACCGGCACCCTCCGCCGGCAAGGAGCCCAGCGCTTCGCCCGCAGGATCATCCGATCCAGTGGTTACTGAAAAGAACGGCAGTAAAGAAGTGGCCAACGCCCCGCTCGAGCAGTGGACGAACAGCAAAGGCACTGGAATCACCGCCAAACTCACCAAGGTGGCCGGCACTAAAGTGACTCTCGTCACCGACAAAGGCAAAGCCATCACCCTTGGCCAATCCGAACTCGCGCCGGAAAGCTTCGCGCGCCTTCAGGAAATCCTCGGCGGCAAATAGCTTCCGGGATTTATCCGCTCACTCACCACAGGCACCCGGGAAACCGGGTGCCTGTTTTGTTTCCGCAGGCCGGCTCGAAAACCAGACTTGGCAAGTGACGGACTTTTTGCGCCCGCGCTTGAGTGCCGGGTAATAGGGTGCCAGCAATGGCCCGGAATCCGCTCCCTCCCCTACTCCATTTCCTCATGCCCACTGAAATCAAAGTCCCCAGCGCGGGCGAAAGTATCACCAGCGCCGTCATTTCCACCTGGCACAAAGCCGACGGCTCCGCCGTGCAACCCGGCGATGTGCTCGTGACCATAGACACGGACAAAGTCTCTACCGAACTCACCGCCGAAGCCGCCGGCACCCTGAAAATCGCCGCCCAGCCGGGAGAGGAAGTGAAGATCGGCGCCGTCATTGGGTTCATCACGGAAAGTGCGCCGTCCGCTGCCCCTCCGCCCGCGCCAAAGGAAACGCCACCCGCCGCGCAGCCTGCGGCTGCCCCGCCGGTCTCCCCCGTTCCGAAAGTTGAACTCACCGTCGTCCCCAAAATCCCCGATCCCTCTCCGCCCGCCGTGGTTGACGAAGCCGGCCGTGTGACGCGCAAACGCATGTCTCCGCTGCGCCGCAAGATCGCCACTCACCTCGTCAATGCCCAGCACACCGCCGCCATCCTCACCACGTTCAACGAAGTGGACATGACGGAGGTTATGAACCTGCGAAAACTGCTCCAGGAGAGTTTCACCGCCCGGCACGGCGTAAAACTCGGCTTCATGTCCTTCTTCGTGAAAGCGGTCGTCGAAGCTCTGCAGTCCGTCCCGCAGGTGAATGCCCGCATTGAGGGCGACGAAATCATCGAGCACCACTACTTCGATATCGGAGTCGCCATCGGCACCGAGCGTGGTCTCATTGTCCCCGTGCTGCGCGACTGCGACCAGAAACCATTCGCCGGCATAGAGAAGGACATCGCCGCCTACGCCCAGAAGGCCAAAGAGGGCCGCCTCACCATTGACGACCTCCAGGGCGGCGTCTTCACCATCTCGAATGGCGGGGTCTATGGCAGCCTGCTCAGCACTCCCATTCTTAACCCCCCCCAGAGCGCCATTCTCGGCATGCACACCATCCAGCAGCGGCCAGTGGCCGTGAACGGCAAGGTGGAAATCCGCCCCATGATGTATCTCGCGCTGAGCTACGACCACCGGCTCGTGGACGGAAAGGAGGCCGTCACCTTCCTTCTGCGCATCAAAGATTGCATCGAACAGCCCGCCCGGCTGCTCCTCGGAGCCTGAGAATCCTGCCGGTAAATCTTTGCTGCCCGCCAGTTGACAGCCGAAACTCCGCCGATACTATCGCGCCCCCGCACAGGCATCCATAGCTCAACGGATTAGAGCGTCTGACTACGGATCAGAAGGTTTCAGGTTCGAATCCTGATGGGTGCACCACTCATTTTCAATGAGTTGCGGGGATAATCTGATAGTGAAAAAAGTTCACTCGGACATTATCCGGATACTTTCAGGGGAGATGGGTGGCGATTGTGTCGGATTTGAAGGAGGCGGCTTTGCACGGATCTTTGAATGGCTGCCGCGTTTCAGTCGTTAATTTGCTGTGCGCTATCCTTCTTTCGGAGAGGAAAAAGATGGACGGTCGTGGAGTCCAGCTCACGCGCTGAATTGCGCTGCGAGACTGAGACAGATATCCATCAAAAGGCCAGGCTGCTGCTCATGGCTTCGGCCAGGGTGGCGACAGCAGGGCGGATGGCGGCGTTACGCTCGTTCCAGATGGCGGAGACGGGATCGCGTTCGAGTTTCAATCGGGGTGAGCGGCCAGGTGAGGAAGCGGTCGGCCGGGAAATCCCCGAGGGCAACGCACACGGCTTGATCGGCTCGGGGATCGTCGCCACCATCGCCGCGTGGCATCTCGCCAGTCCCGGTGAACCCGTTCCGATGCTGCTGCTGCTGTCCGCCGGCATTCTTTTGACCGCTGGTGTGCTCGCGCTGACAGTCCGAAAGCCGTATCTGGAATGGCGGGGCTGGTGAACCGCGCGGGGATAGCGCCAACGGCTGTTTGTTCCCTTATGCTTCATCGGCCGAACCTCTCGTGAAAGAAAAGTCATACTTGTCCGCGGCGATGATTCTACTTTCCCTGATGCCTGTCTCAGCTAGCCTCCACATGAAAATGAGTGAAGTCACGCTACTTCTTGCAGCAGCCAAAGCCGGAAGGCCTGGTGCGGTGGAGCGTTTGTGGGAGGCCGTCTATGAAGAGCTGCGCCGCATGGCCGGCGAAATGATGTCCCGCGAGCAGCGCGAAGTCACGCTGACCGGCACCGCCCTGCTGCACGAAGCGTGGCTCCGGCTTTCGGGCACAAATGCCAACGCTCAGGAATGGGACAGCCGAGGCCACTTCTTCACTGCGGCGGCGGAAGCCATGCGGCGCATTCTCGTCGAGCAGGCCCGCGCCCGGCTTCGCCAGAAGCGCGGCGAAGGTCAAGTGCCGCTGGAACTGGAGCACGCCACCCAAATCGCCGTCCCGGAGCCGGATGACAGGCTGCTCATGGTGCACGAAGTCCTTGATGCTCTGGCACATGCCGACCCGGAGAAAGCAAACATCGTCAAACTACGCTTCTTCGTCGGCTACACCCATGAAGAAATCGCCGCCCTCCTCAACATCAGCGAAAAGACCGTCCAGCGTCACTGGAAGGTGGCCAAGGCATGGCTCTTCCAGGCACTCAAAGGCGTGGACGCCTCCACGCCCGCAGAGGAAAAAAATAATCACGGCAAGTGACCGGATCTCTGCCCGGATGACGCATGTCCGGATAGGGGTTCTTCCACCGCCACTGTGTCATGAAAAAATTTACCTTCCTGCTTTTTCTCGGTTTTTCCTCCAGCCACCTGCTCTGCGCCGGTGAAAATCCGGAGCGCACGTGGACGGATATTAAGGGACGGCCCCTTGCAGGAACCTATCTGCGCGACGACGGGGAATCCGTGTGGATCCGGGGCAAGTCAGGCGGCGAAGTGATGTTGACGCTCGCAAAGCTGTCCCCCGCGGACCAGGCCGCCGTGAAGGCGTTGCAGAGCGATCTCACATGGAAGCTGGCGTCCGCGCGCTGGCCGGCACTTATCCAGGCCCCGGCGACGCGGCAGGCGTTTGAGGATTCCAAACTGGCCAAAGGAAAGTTCCATGTATTTCGCACCAGAGCATTTGAGTTCAAAGTGGATCAGGCCCTCAAGCCGCAGCAGGTAGCGGAGTTTGGCCGGACGTTTGAAGCCAGTATCGAACTCTTCAGGAACCTGCCGTGGGACATCCGCCCCGTACTGCCTAAGGAGACGTATTACCTTGCCCGCCTCTACGAGAACCGGCTCGACTTTACCTCGGCTCTTCAAATCCAGGACCAGGGAAATTCCCGGGTGCTGGGACTCTACCGCCACAACGACCGCACGATTCATGTCCCCCTGGAAAGTCTGCTCGGGGGCAAAAGCGATTCCAACGAAACGCTGCGCCACGAACTCGCCCACCAAATGATGCACGACATGCTGCCACTGATGCCGTGGTGGGTCGCCGAGGGCACGGCGGAGTATGTGCGCAGTATCCCGTGGGACGGACGCGGAGGCTACAATTGCGCCGCTGTCTTCACTCCCGCGGTCATGAAAAAACTCGCCGGCGAAGGAAGCATGAACGAGCAGGCCTTCGGGGAAATGCTCCGTGCCGACCTCACGCCGCCATCGGAGGCACAGTTGGGGCAGCAGTTCGCCTCCGCTCACGGCGCAGCGCAGCAGGAATTAATACGCATCCGTCAAGAGCGCGCCGCCCCCCGGGCCGGCCGGGCGGCGGAAGTGGCACGACAAAGGCAGGCTGTGGAGAAAATGTCGGGAGGCGTCGAGTACGGGACCTCGGTTGTGCCGGCCATGCGCTCCCCGTTCAGCGATGAAGGCCAGGCAACCGTGCTCAAATACCACGCCGCCAAGCTGCTCGTGTATTACCTCCAGCATCTCGAAGGCGACGGCAAAGGCGCACGGATGCTGCAACTCCTGTGGCACCTGCGACACTGGGCCGATGAGATGAACGTGCAGCGTGCCCGCTTCGCCAAAGAGGAGGAAAGGTTCCGCGCCGGTTTCAAAAAATACGAAGAGCGCGTTAGGGAGTTCGACAAAATGGAGACCGCCTACCACGAAGCCTATCTGAACTGGCTGCGCACCAACACGGGCAAGCCGACCGACCCTCCAAAGCCCGTGGCTCCGGAAGAGGAACTCCTCAAACTGCTCCCGCCGGTGCCGGACTATGCCGCATTCACCCCCCTGCGCCTCCAGGCCCGCTGGACGGAAATCCGGAACAAAACCATCGGCGACAAACCTGAGAGCTATTACCAGGCAATCCTCGACGCCTTCAAGAAGCGGAAAATTGACCTCCCCGTCCAGGAAGGCGATCCGCGCTCGGTGTCACCAAAGCCGTTCAAAGTCATCATCAAGTAGCGTCCCGGATTTCCATCATGCCCTGTTATTATTATTCCGGTGCCGCCGGGCAAACTTACGGCCCAGTGGAACCTGACGCGCTCTATGCCGCCGTTCACGAGGGCACGCTGGCCGCAGACACTTTGGCGGTGGAGGAAGGCGGCACAGAATGGAAACCGCTGGCCGCGCTGCTCCACTATTTCTATTCAGCGGACGGTGAAGTCCTCGGCCCCGTCCGGCTGGCGGAGCTTCCCGTGTTCGCTGCCGCGGCAAACGGTGGCGAATTCATGATCCTGCCCGAAATCGGGACGGAATGGGTGCCCTTTGGGGCCATGCACCGGACTCCTGCGGCGGCTCCGGCTGTGCGGCGGTTCCGGCTGTTAACGTATCCGCTTATCTTCCAGCTCCGATTCAGCGCGCCGTTTGCGATCACAACGTTGCGGCTCCCGCCACTGTAATCCTCCTTACCGAAACGGGATCGTTTCAGAAAGTGGGGGGGCAATATAGAATTCCCGCAGTTTCTTCTCGAACCGTGACCGGAAATGCCCGGCGTTTGGCGCATGTCCATTTGAAGCCAGTGACTTCGCCACTCCGTCATGCATTCCTTCTACTACGTTGATTCCAGCGGCCAAACCGCCGGTCCGGTTGAACTGGCCTCTCTGCGCCACGCCCTCCACGAGGGCACGCTGACGCCGGAAACCCTGGTCGTGGAGGAGGGTGGCAGTGCGTGGAAGCCACTGTCCTCGCTGACGCCCGGTTGGGAGACCACGATCGTAGAACCGGCAGCCAGTGCCCAACCGGCGGAGTTTTTAGACATCCCGGAGCCGGAAGATCCGGATTCCCGATTCATCATGGCGGGCGACACCGAGTGGCGCCGGCCCGCGCCGGTGCGCCTCCTGTCGCCACGCTTGCCCGTCCACGGTCAACCCGCCCCCGCCGCGACCGCCGCCCCGACCGCCGCCCCGACCGTCAAGCCCCCGCGCCGCGCTATTCCGGGCACCGCCAAAGCCGCCGGGATTCTCTGGATCGTTTTTGGAGTTCTGAAACTGGCCGACTGCATCCTGGCCCTCGACGCGTTGAGCGTGGTCCCCAATCACCTCCGGGATACCGCTATGCTGAAGTGGCTGATCCCCGTGCTCATTTCTTCGGTGTTCATCCGGGCCGGCATCCAAACCTGTCGCGGCACCGCGGACGATACCCACCTCAATGGAGTCGCCTCGATCGGACTGGCCATCTTTGCGGTCCTTTATGCAAAGCAGCAGTCGCTGCTGACGGCCCAGTCATCCATCACCCTCATGCTGCTGGCCCCCGTCATTTTCCTGTTCATCGCCGGCATCCTCGCCCTCACCGCCCGGAAATCCTACCGCATTTGGAAATCGGGTAATCCGTCCCGTGGCCGCTGAATGCCGCGCAGTGCTTACCTGGTAACAGGAGGGAGCCTGATACGCAGAAAATGATTTTCCCGGCTGACCGAATTCCACTCCGTTTGTCGCATGTCTCACTGATGAACTCCCGCGCCGATACTCTTTTCCTCGAAGCCCTCGCCCTGCCGCCCGGCGCGGAGCGCGAGGCCTTTCTCAACAATGCCTGCGGGAACGACGCCGAACTCCGCCAGCGGCTGGAGGCCATGCTCGCGGACGACACCGCCGCGGAGGATTTTTTTGCCGGGGCGGCTACGGTGCCTGCGCCTGCGGACGGTCCCGACACTGTCCCCACCCCGCGCGCCCGTACATTCGTTCCCTGCGAGAAACCCGGCGATGTCATCGGGCGCTACAAACTGCTCCAGGTCATCGGCGAGGGCGGATTTGGCGTTGTCTATCTGGCCGATCAGCGGGAACCCATGAAGCGCCGCGTGGCCCTCAAGATTCTCAAGCCGGGCATGGACACCCTCGAGGTCGTCGCCCGCTTCGAGCAGGAACGCCAGTCGCTCGCACTCATGGACCATCCGAACATCGCCCACGTTTACGACGGCGGCGCGACGCAGAGCGGGCGACCGTATTTCGTCATGGAACTGGTGAAGGGCGTGCCTCTCTCCAAATACTGCGACGACAACCAGCTCTCCACCCGCCAGCGGCTCGACCTCTTCCTCGACGTGCTCGCCGCCGTGCAGCACGCGCACCAAAAGGGCATCATCCACCGCGACCTCAAGCCGTCCAATATCCTCGTCTCCCCGCACGACGGCGTGCCGGTCGTCAAAGTGATCGACTTCGGCATCGCCAAGGCCATCAGCATGGAACTGACCGAGCGGACCTTCTTCACCGGCCTCGGCCAGATGATCGGCACGCCCCTCTACATGAGCCCCGAACAGGCGGAGATGAATGCCCTCGATGTGGACACCCGCAGCGACATCTATTCGCTCGGCGTCGTGCTCTACGAACTCCTCACCGGCCACACCCCGCTCGACGCCAAAATGCTCCGCGCCGCCGGCTACGCCGAAATCCAGCGCCTCATTCGCGAAGCCGAACCCTCCAAACCCAGCACCCGGATCAGCACCCTCGGCGAAGCCCTCACGGAAGTCGCTCGTCTGCGCGGCGCCGAACCAGTGAAACTTGGAAAACTTGTCCGCGGCGACCTTGATTGGATCGTCATGAAGGCCCTCGAAAAGGACCGCAACCGGCGCTACGAAACCGCCAACGGCTTCGCAGCCGACATCCGCCGCCACCTCGCGGACGAGCCCGTCGAAGCCGGCCGGCCTTCGCGTCTTTATCGTCTGCGAAAGTTGGTGCGCCGGCACAAAGGCCCGCTCGCTGCTGCCGTTGCGGTCCTGGTGACGCTATTGGGAGGATTAACAGGTGTTACGGTCCTTTACCTCCGGGAGAAAGAAGCCGTGGGGCGAGAGTCTGAGCAGCGAACGAAGGCGGAGTTGGAAGGGGCAAGAAACTTGCGGACCGCCAAAGCTCTCGCGAAATTCATACCGTACAACCGGGATGGTTCCTTTCAGATTTCGTCCGACCGCACGGGCGTGATGACCCTGGAGCGGGAGGGTAGTTTGCATGTATCTCCGTTCGAACTCGAAGATGATGACTTAGATGCTCTCTGGGTCATTCGGCGTCAGGTCGCTGATGAATTTGAAAAAACTGAAGAATGGGAAGGGAATTCACAGGCATCCCACAGGATTTGATCAGAAGGATGTGAGGGTATCTGAAAAGTGCGGGTGACCAGGCGGCAAAATCGTGATGATTTGGAGGTGTTATGGAAACCAAATCAAAAAAGACATCCGCCGCCCAGCCGACC
>JANOZA010000786.1:0-4265 GCA_031429155.1 Verrucomicrobiota bacterium
CGAACCTTGATCCCCTCTCGACCTATCTCGGCACACCCGGCGACCCCATCTTCACGGCGAGCCTCGGCTTTGAAGTCGAGGGCGTGGACGAACACATCAGCACCATCGAGACGGCGAGTTTCCAGCGCATGATCGAGCGTGCCGTGAAGGATTTCCCGAACTTCAAAGTCGCCGCCACCACGCTGCGGACGGTGAAGACGGCGACCGTCAATGACTGGGGCGCGATCATCTGGCACGACGGGCAGTTCCATGTAGCCGTGCATCGTCCTGGTCTGGAAATCCTCGATCGCGTCGGCGGCGGCGACAGTTTCGCCAGCGGTCTCATTTATGGATTCCTCAAACACAACGACGCCGCCAAAGCCGTGAACTACGGCGCTGCCCACGGGGCGCTAGCCATGACCACGCCCGGCGATACCAGCATGGCCAGCCTCGCGGAAGTGGAGAAGGAAATGAAGGGCGGGAGTAAACGAGTCGAGCGATGAGCGATGCTCAATACACGTCCCGCTGATACCGCTTCGCCTTCTTCAACTCTCCCAGATACGCCGCGGCCCCGGCTTCATCCCTGCCACCCTGTTCACGGATGATTTGCAGCAGGGCTGCCTCCACGTCCTTCGCCATGCGTGACGCGTCGCCGCAGACGTAAAAGTGCGCGCCCTGTTCCAGCCACGACCACAGTTCCGCTGCTTGCTGGAGCATGAGGTGCTGCACGTAGAGTTTCTCTTTTTGATCGCGTGAGAAGGCGAGGCTGAGTTTGGTGAGGTGGCCGTTGAGCTTCCATGCTTCCAACTGTGCCTGGTAGAGATAGTCGCTGGAACGGCGCTGGTCGCCAAAGAACAGCCAGTTTTTGCCGGCAGCGCTGGTGGCCTGACGCTCTTCCAAAAAGGCGCGGAACGGCGCGATGCCGGTGCCGGGGCCGACCATGATGACGGGCAGGTTGCCATCCTGCGGCAGTCGGAAATGCGCGGACTTCTGAATGAACACACCGGTGCTGCTGCCACTCGGCAGTCTGTCGGCGAGGAACGTGGAGGCCACGCCCTTGTGTGCGATGCCGTCTTTCTCATAGCGGACGGCACTGACGGTGAGATGTACTTCACCCGGATGGGCGCGCGGGCTGGAGGAGATGGAATAGAGCCGCGGCTGGAGCTTGCGCAGGCTGGCCACGAACTCCCCGGCGGTCACCGCAGCGTCGGGCTTCACGCCGAGCTTCCCGCGAACATCGAAGGCCGTGATCAGCGCCTTGCGCAGCGGCGCCATGCCGCCATCGGGCAGGGGAACCGGCGCATCCGGCGCGAGACCGTGTGCGGCGATGATCTGATCCACCACTCCGGGGCAGTTCTGCGGGCAAACACCGAGGGCGTCGCCGGCTTCGTAGGCGAGGCCCGAGCCATCCAGCGAAAACGCGATGTGCCGCGTGTCCTTGGCGGAGCCGGTGGCATTGAGCAGCCGGTTCTCCAGGAGCGGGGCGGGGAAGGGATTCTTCTTCGTATAGCCGGACTCCACTTCCTCCACGACGGCAGGTGCCACCAGAGCCTTCGCGCCGCTGTCCTTTTGCAGCGCGGTGAAAACGCCTGTGCTCCACTGCTGCGCAGGTTCGTCATAGTCCACATCGCATTCCACCCGGGGATGAATCCTCTCCGCCCCGAGTTCCGCTAGCCGTTCATCCAGCTTGCGGCCGGCGAGGCAAAAGGTCTCGCCGTAGTTGCGATCACCCAGCGCGAGCACGGAGTAGCGGAGCCCCGACAATTGCGGCGAGGATCCGTTCTGATTCAGCCCGTCCCAAAAGCTGACGGCATTGTCCGGCATGTCGCCCTCGCCCCAGGTGCTGGTGACGAGGAGCAGTTGCCGCTCTTTCGTCAGATCAGCGGCAGTCACGGCGTCCATGCCCGCCGCACGCGCCGCGAAGCCCCGGGCGGTGGCTTCCTTCGACAGCTTTTTGGCGAACGACTCCGCATTACCGCTCTGACTGCCGAACAGGATGAGGAGCGGCGGCTTCTCATCCGGAGCAGGCGCCGCCGGCCCCCCTCCAGAGCCCGACGGCAACCCACTCCGGCTGAACACCCCTGCAAGAAATCCATTGAGCCACGAACGTTGCTCTGAGTTGAAAGGCGCGGAGTCTGGAATGATGGGGATAGTGGACATGTGTGGCTCTCCACATGCAGAGCGCATCCCATGCCAGAGCGATGGACACAAATGCGCCATCGTTTTCATCCCTGGGATGAACACTTGTCATCCATTACCGGCAGTTGCCGGACCTTACGCCGGAAACTCCGCCACCACCTCGATCTCCAGCAACGCATCCAGCGGCAGCTTTGCCACCTGCACCGTACTGCGCGCCGGTTTGTGGTCACCAAACGCCGCAGCGTAGAGTGCATTCATCTTCGCAAAATCGCCGAGGTCTTTGAGAAAGACCGTGCATTTTACCACACTGGCCAGCGTCAGGCCCGCCGATCCCAGCAACGCCTGAATGTTCGTCAGCACCTGTTGCGTCTGCCCCTCGATCTCCACCGTCTCGATCTTCATGCTTGAGGGAACCAGCGGCAACATGCCCGCACAAAACAGCAGTTGGCCGCTGCGCACCGCCTGCGAATAAGGGCCAACGGCAGCGGGGGCTTTATCAGTGGAATGGATATGCATAGCCCTCGCATAGGGACAGGGCAGGGGATGGCAAGAACGTTCTCCGCGCCCCGCATGGAGCGGCGCGCATCCTGCCGCCGGATTCATTCCGTTTCCCTCTACCGCCGCAGCGCGTTGATCAGTTCATCCAGCTTATTGGCCAGGGACTGCATCTCCCCCTGCGTTGGCGGGTCGCTCACTGTCAGGCCCAGCACAGCCACCCCGTTAGAGTTCGCCGAGGTCTGAGGCAAGGTGTTGAGCATCGCCTGGTTTGCGGTGTTGGAGAGATCATTGGATAGCTGCGCCTGCGTCACCTCCCCGGGCGGGCCGGGCTGGAGGATGAAGTCGAAGTGCAGGACGCCGGTAACGAGTGACACGTTCACACTCGTGCCGCTGCCGATGGTGACAGAGTCCACCGTCGCGCCGGTCACGGCGGGCACGGCATCTATGAGCGACTTGAGGCCGGTGAACTGGCTGCGGAGTTCCGCAGCCACGATGGGGCCGCCGTTGGCGGGGAGCAGTGGATTGAAGGGCATGGCGGGAAAAGGCTAATGGCTAATGGCTAATGGCTAAAGGATGAATGGAGGACGGGTGAAGGATGAAGCTCTGCTTTTCAGCCTTGAGACTTCATCCTTCATCCTTGTTTTCATGCCGACATCTTCACGGCTTCATCGCTCCACGGGCCTTCGCCCGCCGCACCGAGCGCGCGCACACGAAAGGCGTATTCCTGGCCGGCGGTCAGCCCGGTGATGCTGCACTTCGCCGCCGTGCAGAGCTTCGCCTGCTGCCACGCTCCGGGGGGCGCGCCGTGCGTGCGGCATTCCACGATGTAGCTCTTCGCTCCTTTGATGCGCTGCCAGCGCACATCGAGCCGGCCGCTGATCTCACTCATCGTCACCTTCAGATTCTGCGGCGCCGGCAGTTCTCCGACGGCTCCTGCGGTCGAATTCGCGACCTCGAAGCCGGCGCCCACGATGATCGCTTCATCCCCGTTGGCGATCGTCTCCACGCGGTTCGCCCGGCTGCGCAGCGCCTTCTCCACCTTCACGCGCTTTTGTTCCAGCAACAGCACCGCTTCATCCAGCGCCGTCTGTTTCGTGGCCACGTTGGTGATGCACTGATCGAACTCCTCCAGCAGATCATCGTAGTCCACTTTGACGGGAATGAGGCTGGTATAGACGGACGGCGCCCCATCCACCTGCGTCCCGTGATGTTCGGCAAAGGCGTGGAGTTGCAGCGGAGTTTTCGATTGCAGGCTTAGTTTGATTTTTTTCATGGCTTTGGGTGGTGTGGTTGGGTTGAGTGAAGCCATGTCGTAGAACGCATTCGGCGCATCGTAAAAGGCGTTAGGTGCATCGTAGTTCATGGCGTTGGCAGTGGTGTTGTGTTTGGTGTTTTGGTTTGGTTTACTGAACAGCCGCCACCGTCAGCGGGGCAGCCGGCGGCGGATTCATTCCGCCACACAATGGTTCTCGGTAATCCCGGGGCGTCGTGGCGCGGAATTTAGAAAAAGTTTCACAGGCATCCCACAGGATTTGATCAGAAGGATGTGAGGGTATCTGAAAAGTGCGGGTGACCAGGCGGCAAAATCGTGATGATTTGGAGGTGTTATGGAAACCAAATCAAAAAAGACATCCGCCGCCCAGCCGACC
>JANOZA010000787.1:0-5815 GCA_031429155.1 Verrucomicrobiota bacterium
GGAGGTGGCCGGCGTATTCGGAGGGGCGCACGCCGTGGGCGAGGACGAGGTCGTCGCAGGCGCGCTCGCGTTCGACGTGAAGTCGCCATGCGGCGAGCCAGACGAGGGGATTGAACCAGTGGAGGGCGCAGGCGAGTTGGGCGAGGAACTGCACGAGGGGATCGCGGCGGCGGAGGTGCGCGAGTTCGTGCAGGAGCACGGAACGGAGCTGTGACTCGGGCCATGTGGCGGCCTCGGCAGGCAGGAGCAGGCGCGGACGGAAGAGGCCCCAGACGACAGGGATGGTCCGCTTTTCATCCATGAGCAGACGCACAGGCTGGCGCAGGCCGGTTTCTTTGGCCGCATCCGCAAAGGCGGCGGCGAGGGGACCGGTGGCGGTTTCGCAGCGGTGGGTGGCACGGCGGAGCATGTAATGCGCGGCGGTCAGGCGCAGGAGAAGGAGGGCACAGCCAGCGGCCCATGCAGGGAGAAGCCATGTGCCTGTGGGGGCTGCTGCGGCTGGCGCGGGAGCAGCAGCCGTTCGCGCAGGGGGGGCGGACGGTGCGGGGGGCGGCTCCGCCGTGATGAATGCCGGGCTTTCCGTGCGGGGCGGCAGCATTGAAGGCAGGATGGCGGGATGATTCTCCGGATCAGTCCGATCAGTCTGATCCGACTGATGACGGGGAACAATGACCGGCACGCTGGCGGGTGGGACCGGCACAGCGGCCCACTGCGGCAGCACGCGCCAGCCGGGCAAGACCACAGACAACACCGGCACCAGCAGCAGCGCCAGAACTGCAGCCAGCCAAACCATGTGACGCGCAGCGGCAGACGCCCACCGCATGGCCAGCGCGCACACGCCGGCCAGCACGAGCAGCGCGGCGCTTTTCAGCGACGCATCCGCCAGCAGGGGAACGGCGGCGGCGGAGAGTAAAAGCAGGCGGTTCATGTTAGCGGCCCTCCTTTCTGGCCTGCTCGATGAGACTCACGAGGCGGTCGCGCTCGGCGGTGCTCACGCCGTCTTTGCGCGACACGAGATGCGCGGCGAGCGCTTCCTCCAGCGAGCCGCCGAAGAACGTCTCCAGCACTTTCTCAAACGCCGAGCGCCCGGCTTTGTCCTTCGACTGCTTTGGGGCATAGACCACTTCGCGGCCCTGCTCGCGGCGGCGGAGGTGGCCTTTTTCCTCCAGGATGTGCATCATGCGGCGCACGGCCATGGGCGTGGGCGGATCGGGCAGGCTCTCCGCGATTTGATTCACGGTGGCTTCGCCGCGGGCGAAGAGAACATCCATGATCTGGCGTTCGCGGCGGGTGAGTTTGGAGGTGTCGTTCATAGGCGCGGGGACGGATTGGGTTGTGCGTTACGTTTTTAACGCAAGAAGTCCGCCGTGCAAGTTTTTTCGCGTTACTTTTTTAACGCACGTCGCCTTAGGGCCGCCCAGTATCTCGCAGTGAGAGGGGCGGTGACTACCGCTCTGGGAGAATCAACCTCCGACCGTGACCCGCACTCCGTGCTGCTTGGTGATGACACCAAGTTCGCGCGCGCCAGGGCCAGCCTTGAGAGCCTTTTTCTTGTCGGCGGCGGGGACGATGACGACCCAGCCCCAGCCCATGTTGAAGGTGTTAATCTGGTCGGCGGGATCACACTGCGCGAGGACTTTGGGTATCGCGCCGAGCTTCCATGCGGGAATGGAAAGGTCTGCACCGCGGGTGCCGAGGAAGCGTTCCAGATTTTCCGTCAAACCGCCGCCGGTGATGTGAGCCATGGCCTTGATGTCGCAGCCTGACTTCTTCAGCGCAGCAACTTCCTTGTGATAGAGCCGTGTCGGCGCGAGCAGCGATTTGATCTCGGCGGTGCTGAATTTCTTGGCGTGCTTCTTGAGCACGCGGCGGACGAGGCTCCAGCCGTTGGCATGGAATCCGTCGCTGGGATAACCGATGAGCACATCGCCCACGGCGACGCGCTCCGGCTTCACGAGATCTTTCTTCTCGAGCGCGCCAATGGCGAAACCGCTGAGTTCGATCATCCCCTTGGGCACGATGCCGGGCATCTCCGCCGTCTCGCCGCCGGCGAGGATGCAATTGCACGCGCTTAGCCAGTCCGTCATGCCGGCGATGAGGCGGGCGATTTGCTTCTTATCAATGCTCGGGATGCCGATGTAGTCGAGAAAGAGAATGGGATCGCCGCCGGTGGTGAGCACGTCATTCACGCTCATGGCGACGAGGTCCTTGCCGGCGGTTTCGAGTTGGTCGTGCTTGATGAGCAGCTCCAGTTTGGTCCCGACGCCGTCGCAGCCGGTGACGATGACCGGCTCCTTGTAGCCGCTCAGGTCGTAGGCGGCGGCGAAGAGTCCGAATGCGCCGAAGAGTTTGCGCTTCGACTCGGTGCGGCGGCGGAGTTTACCAAAGACGTCTCCGACGAGATCGGCCGCGGCTTTGGTGTCCACGCCGGCTTGTTTGTAGGTGAGTTTGGCCATAGAAAGAAAAGTGCTCAGTTGGCGGCAACCAGCTTCCGCCCGCCGCTGATCTCGCGCCAGATACTGCGGAAGAAGTGATAGCCGTAGCCGTGGTCGGGGTCGCCATTCCAGTCGGGATCGTAGTGGTGGGACTTATAAAGGAAGCGCTCAGGGTGGGGCATGAGGCCGAAGACGCGGCCGGATTCGTCCTGGAGTCCGGCGATGCGCAGGGAGGAGCCATTCACGTCGTCGGCGTATTGCAGAGTGACGAGACCGCGCGCGAGATACTCCTCGGCCTTGCCTTCCGGTGCGACGAAGCGGCCTTCGGCGTGAGCGATGGGGAGTTCCCAGTCCACGGGCAGTTCAGCGAGGAAGGGATTCTCGCGCTGCACGGATGTGAGTTTCACCCAGCGGCACTGGAAGCGCCCGCTGGCGTTATCAATGAGCGAGCCCTCGGGCAGGACGCCGATCTTCGTGAGAATCTGAAAGCCGTTGCAGATGCCGAGCACGTAGCCGCCGCCGCTGATGAAATTCTCGATGGAGTGGCCGAGCCTTCGCTCAGTCACCAACTGCGCGATGCGCCCGGCCATGATGTAGTCGCCGTAGGAGAAGCCGCCACTCATGACAACGAGCTGCGCGGCCTTCAGGTGGTCCGGCGTGACGAGGGAAATGGGCACGATGGTGGTGCTGAATCCGGTGGTTTGCAGGGCGCGGGCGGTTTCGGCGTCGCAGTTGGTCCCGGGGAATTTGATGAGCAGGGCGGGCGGCTGGTCGTTCATGGAAGGGCGGCACTACAGGGACCGGGGAAGATTGAATGCAAGTGGAATGGTTTCCTGCGCCGCCCGAAAGCCGGGATGCCGGAAGATTCTATGCAGAATGCACTGGCAGCCCGGGAGAATACAGGCTCCCATGGCGCGCAGCCGCGCCGGCATGGTGAAATGGTAAACACAGCGGACTTAAACCCGTTGTTTCCCGGTTAAAGTCTTCCGTCGTCGCTTATTTATCGCTTATTTCTTGACTGTGCGCGCCCGTGCATCATCCTACAGCATGAGCGCACCACCTATCCCATCAGCCGCAGCGACTGCCCCAAAACAGCCTCGAAAGTCCCGCCGCCGGGCACCGATTCAGCGCCGCAAGCTGGCAGGCGTTACCATTAGCGTACAGCATTGCCGCAGCGCGAATTACCTGGCGCGTGTCGTGGTCCATTCCGGCGGCAAGAGCACCACGCGCAGCTTTGCGACGATGGAGGAAGCGAAAGCCTACGCGCAGCGGCAGGAGATCGAAGCTGGCAATGCAGGGGCGCGGGCCGCGTCTGTCATAGGCGATGGAGAGCGCCGCACCCTGTTGCACGCGCAGGAGGCGCTGGCACCCTACGGCAAGACCATTACCGAAGCCGTGGCGTTCTACCTTGAGCACCTTCGGGCGTCCGAACGGTCCGCCACCGTCGCCGCCGTCATCGCGGAGTTACTCGCGTTCAAAGCCACTGAGGGAAAGGCCGCACGCTACCAGATGGACTTGAGATCCCGACTGGGCAGATTCGAGCGTGATTTCGGAGCGCGCCCCATGTCCGCACTCCCCGCCGCTGAAATCAGCACATGGCTGGCAGGCCTGAACCTTGAGGCCACGGGGGCCAATAACTTCCGGCGGGTGCTCGCCGTGCTGTTCAATTTCGGGGCCGCTCGCGGTTATTGCCCGGCGGGCATCATGCGCCAGACCGTGCGCATGAAGGCGTCGGAAGCAGAGCCGGGCATCCTCACGGTGGCGGAATGCGCCGCACTGCTCCACGGCGCGCCGGATGCCGTCCGCGCTGGACTGGCCATCGCCCTTTTCTGCGGCGTCCGGGATGCAGAACTCTACCGCCTCGACTGGCGCGCCGTGGACCTCGACAACGAAACCGTGGCAATTGGCCCGCAGGTTTCCAAGCGGTCACAGCGCCGCACCATCCCTATCCGCGCCAATCTCCGCGCCTGGCTGGAGCCACTGCGCCAGCTTGGCGGCCCGGTGATTCCCTCCTTTGCCACCGCCCGCCCGCTCATCGCTCAAGCCCGCCGCGCCGCTGGTTTCACCCTTGGCGGCACACCGTGGCCCCACAACGCCCTGCGGCACTCCTACGCGTCCTACCGGCTCGCCGCGTGGCCCGACGCTGCCGCGCTGGCATTGGAGATGGGAAATAGCCCCGCCATCATCCTGCGGCACTACCGCAGTCTGGTGAAGCCTGCGGCGGCAGAAGCCTTCTGGAACCTGGCACCGGAGACGGCGGCAGCGAAAAACGTGGTGACGATGGGCAAAGAACAAAAACCCGCACCGGCAAAGCGCACGAAATCTGCCTGACTTTACGCACCGTTACGCGCCGGGTTGCAATCGCCCGTGGCGGCCCTTAGAGTCCAGCCATTATGAGCGCCCCCGTCTTAGCCGTGCCGGAACTGGCCGGAGCCGTGCAAGCCCTGCCCCCGCAGGAGCAGGCCCGGCTATTCGACATCCTCGCCAGTGAAGATGCCGCCTTCCAGGAATACATCGAAGACCTCGTTGATGCCGCCACCGTCCGCCGCGTGTTGGCCACGGAAACAGAGTGGACCCCGTGGGAGCAAGTAAAGGCCAACTGTGATGCGCTACACGGTATCGCTCAGTAAGCGCGCTGCGAAGTTTCTGGAAGGGCTGCGCGACCGGTCCCTCTACGAACGGCTGCGCGCCGCAATTGATGGACTCGCCGCCAATCCCGTCCCGCCCGGCAGCAAGTCCCTGACAGGCCGCGAGGGATTCCGGGTGCGCGTAGGAGACTACCGCATCCTCTACACCGTGGACGGCGGGAAGTTGCTCGTCTGCATCATCGAGATCGGCAATCGCCGGGACATTTACCGCTGACCATGCCTCCCGCCTGCGTGCGCAGAATCAGCGGAAGAGCCATGGGGGAGGGGAGGGGAGGGGAGGGCTCGCCTGCGGTCATCCTGCGGCATTACCGCTCACTGGTGAAGCCCGCCGCAGCGGATGCATTCTGAAAGCTGTTGCCGAATGAAGGGCTGCCAATGCGGTGAAGCTGACAAAGCAAAAGTCTCCCCGACAATTGCAAATAGCGGCTATTGTATAGGGCCAGTGGGGTGTCACTGGGGAGGGTATAGGCCGCGAAAATTTTCCGGTACAAAATGCAGGGACTTGATAATCAGTGGATTGCAATTCTGCGTCAAATAACTATGCATAAGGTAATAAAATACCCGCAAAATCGTTTGCCAACATTTACATTCAGTTTCACAGGCATCCCACAGGATTTGATCAGAAGGATGTGAGGGTATCTGAAAAGTGCGGGTGACCAGGCGGCAAAATCGTGATGATTTGGAGGTGTTATGGAAACCAAATCAAAAAAGACATCCGCCGCCCAGCCGACC
>JANOZA010000788.1:0-2044 GCA_031429155.1 Verrucomicrobiota bacterium
GGTCGGCTGGGCGGCGGATGTCTTTTTTGATTTGGTTTCCATAACACCTCCAAATCATCACGATTTTGCCGCCTGGTCACCCGCACTTTTCAGATACCCTCACATCCTTCTGATCAAATCCTGTGGGATGCCTGTGAAACGGATACTCTATTTTCAAGCAGCCCGCCCTTAGCCGGCGTCAGGGCGAAGAATCACGGCGGCGTTCCCGTCTCAGGCCGCCGGGCGTCGGGCAGCGGCGGGTTCGCCGGCGGGAAACGCTGCCTTCGGAAAGATATCCGGGATGCGGCTTTCCTTTTTCTGGCGCATCCAGGACATCAGGCGGGTCTCCATGGCAGCAAAGACTTCTGGATAAAGTGGCGCGACGTTCCGCTCGCAATGAGGGTCGTTTTCGAGGTCATAAAGCCGAAGGATGCTGTAGTCCTGGCCAGGTGTAAAAACGAGTTTCCATCGCTCGGTGCGAAGGACGCGCTCTTTGGTTTCGAGCACGCGGGGCTGATACTCGTCCTTGAGCACAAAGTGAGAGTTGAAGGTCTCGTCAATGAACGTGGTGCGGTCCATCGGCGGGAGGTAGAGGGGTTTCTCGCCAGGGATGTAGCGCTTGCAGAAGAGGTAGGAGGTTTCACCGAAAAAGGCGAGTCCGATATCCTTGGAAGTGTCCTCGATGTATGGCCGGAGGCTTACGCCCTCCATGCGGGGATCGCGCGGGATGCTGCAGAGGTCGAGAATGGTGGGCGCGAAATCGAGAGTGCGGACGATTTTGGGAATGCGGCGGGGATGGCCTTCCATGCCAGGGACCTTCAGCACGCAGGGGACATTGCTGTTCTGGTCACCGCCGTTGAAGCTGATGCCGTGGCCGAAGGTGCAGTTGGGCTCGAAAAGGTCGTCGCCGTGATCGGAGGTGACGAGAATGAGGGTGTTCTCATACTGGCCGGTGGCTTTGAGTTGCTCAACGACGCGCCGCACGCAGTCGTCAAATTTACTGACGCCGCCGTCGTAGAGGCCGATGATTTGCGCCACGTCCTCTTTGCGCGTGGTCTTCCATTTGTCGGCCATATCAATGGAGCCGATCCATTTGTTCACGTCGAACTGAAACTGATGCTTGTGCTCGCCCTCGTATTTGGGGTCGGTCCACTTTTTGGCATACTCGGGGGAGTTGGCGTAGGGGATGTGGGTGCAGGAGTAGAAGACCTTGAGGAAAAACGGCTTCGGGCTGCGCGTCTGTTTGGCGAGGCGCTCAATGACGCGGTCGGTGACGACGTCAGGAGTGACAAAGAAGGCGCTGCTTTCCAGCTTGGGGAAGAGCCAATAGCCGACGGGATTGTCGAAATAGAGGGGCATCACCGGGTGGGCGAGGTAGATGGCCTGGCTCATGTAGAGCTTGAAGTTGTCGAAGCTGGTGGCGTCCACTTTTTCGAAGCCCATGGGCATCATGTCGAAGAGGCCGGCACACCAGTCGCCCATGACGGCGGTGTCGTAGCCGCCGTCGCGCATAAGCTGGGCGAGGGCGGGGGAGTCCTTCGTTACTTTCGCGACCTGTTCCTTGTTCGGGAACATGTGCTGCAGCCCGTGGGTGTGCGGATACTGGCTCGTCATCGTCGAGGTGAGCGACTCGACGGTGCTGGAAATGGGCGTGAAGCACTCGGTGAAATTGACGGAGTCTTTGGCGAGTGCGTCAATGTTGGGAGAGGTGAGGCGGTGGTAGCCGTTGATGGAAAGGTGATCGGAACGGAGGGAGTCGCTGGCGATGATGAGGACGTTGGGGCGCGTATCCACGCGCGGGCTGTGGCTGGCGCGGCTGTTCCACGCGGGGACGCCCCACCATGCGAGAGCGAGAACGCAGACCTTGGCGCAGACGGTCATGCGCCGGGTGCCGGCGGGCCATGCTGGAGCACAACGGACGAGCAGCGCATTGAGGTAATACCAGAGCAGCGCCGCGAGGGCGATCCATGGGACGGCTTCGAGAAGCACCGGGAAAACTGACTCCCGGATCACGCCGGGGATGAGGCTGCGCAGGGTGAAAACCCAACTGTCCGGGCTGAGGCCG
>JANOZA010000789.1:0-7042 GCA_031429155.1 Verrucomicrobiota bacterium
GATGTCTTTTTTGATTTGGTTTCCATAACACCTCCAAATCATCACGATTTTGCCGCCTGGTCACCCGCACTTTTCAGATACCCTCACATCCTTCTGATCAAATCCTGTGGGATGCCTGTGATTTTGATTTTACCCCGCTGCTGCGCGCGCATCCTGGAAATCGTCCGCTTCTTGCCTTTGCCGCGTTGGCTACTTCCTATCGCCAATGGAATCTCCCGGCCGATCCGGAGATGGCGGAGAAGGCCTGGGCAGCTTTCAAGACGGATGCGCCGCTGGCCGCAATCTTTCTCTCGCTGCCGGGCGCGGGTCGCAGCGGGAAGCCTGTGGCATGGGAGGAGGAAATGCTCGTAGCGGCAGAGAAGCTGGAGAAAGGCCCGCCACTGCTCGTGCAGGCAGTGGTGCGCAGCACCGGGCTCGCGCGCAGCGATGATGACAGCGAGGAAAAGAATCCTTTGCCGGCAGAATGGCGGCAGCGGCTCATCGCCTTGCTGGAACGCTGGCGCGCTGCGCCAGACGCCGGCGGCTTGCGCGGCTATGCTGAGAGTATGCGAGGCTACGCCTTCAACGGCCTCGCGCGGGAATATGCGAAAGCGAAGGCCGCCGCACCGCTCGCTGCTTTGCTGGATGCCGAATGGCGCTGGCAGTCGTCCCGGCCGCAGCCGCCGGCTCAGTCGAACAGCGAGGATCCGGTCGCGCAGCCGCTGGGATTCCCCCCGTGGTTTTTGCCGGGACTTCCAGACCTGCTGCGCGATTTCATCCAGCGGCATCTCAAACCCGAAGCCGCCGCTCTCGCTGCGCCGCTCGTTCAGGAACCGCTGCTGCGCATGCTGCTCGCGAGCAAAGCGCCGGGCTCCGCTTCCGATGCCGCTTTCAAGGAAACCATTCTATCCGGAGCGACCACTGCCGTGCCCTTCATTCTCGCCGCGTCGTGGGCGGAGAAACGCGGGGATTTCGCAGACGCCGCGGCGCAGGCAGTGAAGGCGCTCTATCTCCCCGTCTCCCCGGAAGCCCGCCGCCGGCTCGATGGCGCGCTGGCTTACTGGGCTTCGCGAAAGGGCAAGCCCGGCGACGCTCTCCACAATGCCGGACGCGAAGCCGCGCTGCGGCTGCGACGCGATGCCGTGGACGACGAACGGCGCGCTGAACTCGCGAAGATCATGGACCGCCTCGGCCTCACAGAAGAGGCGGACCGGCTCATGCGTCAGGGCAAGGCCGCCGAATCAGCCGGCGGTTCGCCGGTGGAGCGCCTCCAGCACCTTTTGGATGATGGAAAAAGCAAAGAGGCGATGCCGCTCCTGCTCTCAGACATCCGAAGCTGGGCGCGCCAGCGGCTTGCCAGCGTCAGCCTGCCAGGTCGTGATTCCCTCACCGACTGGCGCATCCACGTGGAGGTCAACGGACTCATGCCGGAGGTGATGAAGGCACTGCTGCCGCCACAGGCCACCGCTCAGCAGATCGCTGAATACGCCGCCGCCTGCGAACTCACCGGCGACCTCCAGCAGGCCCGCGATTACTACGAACGCGCGCTGGCCGCTGGCGTGAAGAAGAAGGTGCCGCAGCTTCTGCTCGGCCTCGTCATTCGTAAGAATGAGGCACGTGCCCTCGCTCTGCTCAAGGAATTTCCCGACCTTTGGAGTGACAATGCCGTACGTTGGTGGCTGCGCGCCAAGTGTGATGGTGACGACCGCCGCGCCCGCCTGGAGGATGCCATCGCACTCATCGGATTCCTCGAACGCGCCCTTCCGGATATGCCGAAGATAGCACGCAGTGAGTTTCCGGTTTCAATCATACTGGAACTGGTCGGAAACGAAATGGCGGCAGGTGATTTTTACACCGTGCCCGAAGTGATCGAGCCGGGCCCACCGCGGCTGGAGTTCACGGCGCAGCCTCCAGAAGCGGAGAAGGTGCGGGTCGCAGTCCTGGCTGCCGCCCGCCTCGCCGGCTACGAGCGTCTCGCCAGACGTTTCGTCGCCACTCAAGGCTGCGGACTGGAAGCATGGAAGCAGTTGGAGACTCTCTGGCTTGCGCACAAAAAAGATCGTGGAGAATTCCTCGCGGAGGGCATGGCGATGATAGTGCGGGAACTGAACCTGCCGCCATCGAAGCAGCGCGGCACGGATGACGATTCCGGCCTGCAGGGCATTTGCCTCCGGCTGATGCAGCAAGCCGCGAAGGTGGGACGCAGTGCGGGTTTCGCCAGAGACGTAGTGTCCGCGGTGCGGGCGAGCCGTTCTCCTCTCGCCGCGGCGAAACTGCTGGAAGCCTGGCCGCTCTATGAAGCGCCGCCGGATCAGTTCTCGGCCGTTGCTCGCGCTCTGCTCAAAGCCCGCGGAGCGGCTGGGGGGAAGGCGGTCATCAACGCCGCGATCTTTCGGAAAGCCGGTGCTGATCTCGCCCCGGAACTGCTCGCTCACTATTCCAATCCCGATCCCATAGCCACGGACTCCAACGACTATCTGTTCGGTGATTGGAGTGTGTGGCTCGAGGAAGCGCAGGGCAGGGAGGTGGCGGAGAAGTTCTTCTTCGACTTGATGAATGCGCTGCTCGGTCCCGTCGCGGAGCGGCCCGTTTTTCTGAAGGATCCAAAGTCGCCGCGCATGGAGTCCGCCCTGCGCCTGCTTGGCAATCTCGCGTTCAAGCCGGCATGGACAGGCTTCGTCATGCGCTATGTGAGCGGCGAGTTGCTGCCGCACATGCCGGAGGAATTCGCCGCCACCATCATTGCCGATAACTTTTCGGGGCAAACCTGCAGCCAGCCGCTGTCTGCACTGCTCGCGGACGATAAGCTCGGCGAAGCGAAGAGCTACCTGGATTCGCTTCCGATGACGGAAGACCTTGCGACGTTTTATTGCGGCTGGAGCGAACTCATGGTGAACGTCGTGCAGGTGCTGAATGAACTGCCCGCCGCAAAGCGCGTTGCCCTCGGCCTCGGCCCTGACGCGGCTGATCTCAGTTTTGGCCGTCGGCTGCTGCGTGGAGCCACAGAGAATTGGCTGTCCGGCATTTGCGAGGAACTGGCACCTCTGCAGAGCCGGATCGAGGCGCTGCCGCAACCCCGGCAGAAGCGCGTGCTGGAGGTGATCCGTCTATTCCCTGGAGTGCTCGCGGCCAGTGCGACGCCGGAAGCGAAGGCATTTCACGCCTGGCTGATGAAGGACAAGCTGACGAAGGTGAAGGACGAAGTGGAGAAGGCGATCGTGGAGTTCCTCAAGGACGCGGGGGATGGCGCTATCGAGAGTGAGGACGATCTTCTAAGCCGGCTCAAAGGGCTGCTGCATTCCATGGGTAATGAGCAGCACCCGCGCGGCCGCGAAGTTATGCTGGCCGCGTGCAAAGTGTCGGCTGGCTTTGGCACACCAGGGACCGGCGGCACGGTGCTGGAGATGATGCTGGAACAACTCAGTGATTATCGCGAACTTCAATCGAGAGAGAATGCTCCATGGTTGACCGCGCTCGTCGCCGCGGCCTTGCGTCAGGGCTTGCCGCCGGCGGAGTCATACAGCAGCAGTCGCGGCAATCGCTTGAGTGGAGCCGGTGAGGGGTTGTTGCGCGGAGCTGATGACTCGGTGGAGGGAAAGCTGGACCTCTGCATGAGCCGGCTGGCGCCATTTATCCAGCCGGGTGAAGCGCGGCTCGTGATCCTTTGGTTGCTCGACGGGCTGGCGAACAATGACCGCGGTATCGCTATTCCGCGCCGCTATGCAGAGGGCATCCGCTGGGCGGAATCGCAGCGCGGCAAATGCCTGAATGAGGAACTGCGCCTTGAGATGGAAATGGCCCTGCGATTTCTGAAAGCCCGTCACGAAGGCGCGGCATCGCGCGGCCTTATGGAGGAAGCCGCACTGCCCGTCGAGCAGCAGCATTACCTCGCGCTGCTCCGCGACGAATCACTGCCGGCCATGTTGCGGCTGGCGATGGGGACTTCGATCATTGAACTCGGCAGACGAACTGTGGAGCCGCCGCTGGTGCATGAAGTGTCGCGGCAGTTGCAAAAGGCTCTCGCGGAGCGTCAGCCGGTGACCCCGCAGCAGGAGGCGCTGGTTTTTACCGCCCTCGCGCTGATGCCCGGAGAGTCGCGCGATGCCGTCCTTACAAAATCCCTGCTGTCCCTGACCACTCTGCCGAGGCTGCACGGCCCGCCGGAAGACAACAATGTCCCTGCCGGCCAGGCGGCGGTGCTCGACCTCGCTCTGCGCGCCGGCGACACGGCCACCGTGGACCGGTTGCTGGAAATGGATGTGAAATTTCCTGGCATCTCCGCTGTCGCGGTACTCGCGCGCCATGGTGAAAAGCAGCGGCTCGCCGACCTGTTGAAGCGCAAACCGAAGGTGTTGGAAACCAGTGACGACATCCGGGGTTCCCTTAGCAAATGGGACGGCGCTCTGCAGTCGCGACTGCCCGCCGTGCTGGATTCCATCGCGGACCCGGTGCTGCGCTTCGAGACGCTGGCACGGCTTACGCTGTTGGCTGATCCATCGCCTTTGCCCGCCGGCCTAAAGCCGCTAGCCACCCGTGCTGCGGAGCTAGCCGCCGCCTTTCCTGCCGTGCCGTGGCGCGGCGCCGCTGTGCGGGACCGGGTGCTGGATTTATTCGTGACCTGGAAAGCGACTGAGCCCGCCGCCGCCGTGCCGGCGCTGGAGGAAGCCGCGGCTCGCGTCACCATTCCCGTGCTGCCTTTCCTCAACCAGGAAAGCCTGATGCGCAGCACCGGCTTCCACGCCGCGATCATCAGCCGCGCGGCCGTCGCCGGCCGGATGGAGCCGCTCCTGGCTGCACTCACCGCCCTGCCCCGGGATATCCCCGGGGGAGACGACCGGCTGGGTTATCCTCTCAATACCATCGTGGGCCTGACGAGCCACCGGCTGCTTGCCGGCTGGGGAGGAATGTCGGCTGAAGCCCGCACCGCCGCGTGTGCCGGCTGGCGTACGATGCTCGCCGGCCCGTCGTTGCGCCCGGTGTCTGAGTGGTCGGGGCAGTGGCAATTCGTGCTTCTGCTGCACGGTCTCGCGGGCCGCATGGACGAACTTGCTGCATGGCACGCCGCGCTGCCGGAGGGAGATCGCAGTCTCCTCAAGGACTGTCTGGAAGAAGTCTCGCCGGGGGATGTGGTCGGCTCTTTTCGGGAGCCTCTCGAACAGATGTCGGTCACGCCGGAGGAGCGGTCGGCACGCCTCGCCGCCGTTTTCACCGCCCTCGCCGTGAACCCGCTTGGTGGTGGTTCAGGGATGCAGTTCGACGAGGACTATCTGAGCATCGAAGGCACGTCACCTGGAGAGTTTCTCAAACTCGAAGAGTCCCTAACCCGGGCCCGTCCGGATGATGCGTGGCTGGCGCTCGCCTTTCTGCGCACCCACGCCTCTGCCGGCGCATGGGACCTGGTCCTCAGCCGCACGACGGCTCTGCTCGCGAAGCTGAAACCGGAGCGCAACACCGCCTATGCCCCGCTCCTGGAACTCCGCACTCTCGCACTCGAACAACTGGGCCGTGCTGCGGAAGCCCTGCCGGAAATCAAAGCCCTTGCCACTCTGCCGGAGGCGGAAGGCAACGATCAGGCCGCTGCCTTCTCCCGCCCTGCGCAGGTGAGGCTGTTGAAGCGACTGCAGAGTGCGAAGTGAAGAGTGGCGCAGCCCGTCTGCCTTAATTAGCAGCACTTACAACCTTCAACGCACACTCGTTGAACTCCCCGGGGATTTGGAACGATGCCGGTCCGCCGGGGTGCTTTGCCATTTGCAGATCCGCGCTGCGACCAGTGACCACGTCGAGCCATTGGATGAGGTAGTCTCCGGCCGGAAGTTCGATGGAGAAGGTAAACTTCGGAGCCCCCTTGAAATACGCCGCGTATTGCCGGGCGTGCTCCGCAAGCACCTGACAGCGCGCATCCTTCGGGAGCGGCTCGCGGATGGCCTCGCGGGAAGGCTTCATCTTCGTGAACTCAAAGCCGTGGATGAAGTCCTTCAGCAGCTTCATCTGTTTGCGGAAGCCTGGATTGCCGCCGCCAGGCTGTGACGTCGGATATTGAAAAGTTCCGTCCTCGTGTCCCGCCGTGAAAGAGTAGTCGAGATTGTTATAGAGCCCCCCGCCCGCGAGGATGAACTCCCACGCTTCCATCCGGTAGTGCGCATCCGCCGTGCCTTTGAAGCCAGTCTCGTTGTCGCCGATCACTTTGTTGAGACCATAGTTGAGTGCCACCGCTGCCGGCGGGTTCGCATAGTGAAAGTTGAAGACGGACACGGCCGGATGCGGCTTCTCGATCTTCGCCGATCCGTTGGCGATGTTCTGCGTGATCAGATGCTTGTGGGCGAACTCCTTTTCCGCCCCTGCAATGACGTCCGCAATATGGTGCTGCCAGGCCATCGTCACGCCGCCGAAATACGGCTCGTTGCAGATCTCGTAGCAAAGATTCTCCGCGTCGCGCAACTCGGCGACGATCTTGCGCACCAGCGCCTCCTGCACCGCTAGAAGGCCGCCATTCTTGTCGAGCGTATGCACATCATTGCGGCCAATGTTACCAGTGCCGTTGACGTTATTCGCCGCGTTCATCGGGCTGAGCTTCCACTGCGCGTCCTCATACATCGGGCAGAACAGCGCCAACTCGACGATGATGCCGCGCTTGCCCGCCTGCGCGACGAAATCCCTCAGCCGCGAAAAGAACGCCGGGTCCCACTTCCCCAGATCGAACTTGTTTCCACCACTCGCATTGCCCGGCTGATCACTGCGCGCCCAGGGAGCGATGAATCGCCCCGGTTTCGGAGCGAGGGTGTTTTCCGCGATATTGAACGCACCCTGCGGCTCGATATAGGAACCGGTGAACGTCCGCGTGAGGTTTAATCCATCGGCTGCCAGAGTGTCGAGATACTTCAGGTAGTCGAAGTCCAAGTTCAGCACGGCACCATAGTGTTCCCCGGAGGTGATGAGCACCGTCGGCTTTCCACGAAACAGAAAGTAGTGAGAGTTGTCCGGACACAACGCGAGCGGAGCAGCGGTGGCGCGCAGTGCGGCAGAGGACAGTAACAGGGCAATGACGGGAATGAAGCCGGGTTTC
>JANOZA010000790.1:0-6093 GCA_031429155.1 Verrucomicrobiota bacterium
GACGACGGCCTGCTTCGCCTCACCGGTTCCTTCCTCACCATCCCGCCGGTCATCGGAACGGCTGATGAAGACGGCATTCTGGAAGTGGTGAACGCATGGACGCTCCCCGCCGGCAAGCTTCTGAAAATGAATGGCGGCATCGTGCGCGGCGGCACGCTGGACAACCAGGGAACCATCGGCGGCTACGGCACGCTGCGCAGCAATGATCTCATCAACAACGCTGCCATCTCGGCTGAGGACGGGCAGGCACTCGTCATTGATACGATCGGATCCCCGGACCTCGACGGCATTGGTACGCCGGCGGTGGTCGCCGGCCACTTTTTGGAAGCGGTACACGGCAACGTCACGGTCACCAAGGCGCCCGGCGATGCGTTTGGCGCCACACTCACTATTGGAGCGAGCCGTACGGCAACTTTCATGGGCGGCTGGACGCTCGACGCTCCGGGCACGATGAACATGACCGGAGCCTCGCTCGACGGGTCAACCGCCATCCTGCGCGGGACGGTCAATGTGACGGATCAGTGCCACTGCCTCGCTCCGGCGTTGTTCGCTGCGGGAAGTGCCACTTCGCTGGAGACGAACGCCACCCTGCGCATGGAATCGAACGCCACTGTCGAAGCCGCAGCCGCCTTCTCCGGTGCCGGTCGGCTGGTCGTCGCCAACGGCAGCACCCTGACGCTCGCGCCCGCGGCGAATATCGGCGTCTCCCTCGTCAATGAGTCAGGCAGGATCGAACTCGCCGCCGGCCCCGGCGTGGCCAACGCTGCGGAGTTCACTCAAAGCGTCGCCGGCTCACTGGCGGTGGAAATTCTCGGCGCTCCCGCAAGCACTGACTGGGACCAACTCAAGGTCACCGGAGCCGCCGCACTCGACGGCACACTGGAAGTGACGTTTTCCGTGGCCGGAGCACAGCCAGGCGACACTTGGAAAATACTTGGGGCCGGCAGCCTTACCGGCAGCTTTTCTCAAATAACCGCCCTCAGCGTTCCCGCCGGATATCAACTTCTCATGCTGCAAACAGCGGACGGCGTTTATCTCAAACTCTCCGCACTCCTTGCCTACGCCGACTGGGCGCTCGCCGCCGGCCTCACGCTCCTAAACAACGATGTCGCCGCTGACCCGGACGGTGATCAAATCGAAAACGGCCTCGAAATGTTCCTCGGCGGCAATCCGCTGAAACCTGAGTTCTCACTCATGCCCACCGGCGGCATTGTTAAAGTGGATGGCCTCCGCTATCTCTCCATCACGCTCCCCATCGCCGTGGATACCACTCCCGCCGATCTCAAACTCGGCGTGCTGCGCTCCACCGACCTCAGCGTATGGAAACAGGACCACACCGTCATCGAAGTCACCGGCTACGATCCCGGGCAGTGCCTGGAGTTCCGCCGCTTCCGCTCCGCCATCCCGTTCGACTCCCTGCCGCGGGAGTATCTGAAGCTCCACGTGACCGCACAGTGAGGCGCAATGTCCGCGCGGGCGAAGATTTCCTGAAATACTTCCAAACGTCAGCCGCGGAATCCACAAGAAGCACGCAACCGGCAACCGGTGCGCACTTCTCACCACGTCACGACACCCTTCACTCCAAACCAAATCCAAACCCAAAACAAACCACACCATGAAAACCAAACTACTCGCCATTATCACCGCCGCCCTGACCTTCGCCACTGCGCCCGCTCAGGGAGCGAGCGACTACTTCCTTGAGCTTGACGGCATCAAAGGAGAGTCCGCCGATCAGGATCACAAAGAGACCATCGAAGTTCTTTCCTACAGTTGGGGAGCCAGCAACGCCACGGCCAGCGGCGGAAGTGCCGGCAAGGTGAGCTTCTCAGACATCAGCTTCACAGCCGCCATCAGCAAGGCCTGCCCCCAACTGCTCGCCGCCTGCGCCACCGGTCGTCACTTTCCGAAAGCCAAACTCGTTTGTCGTAAGCAGGGCGGGGAGAATATGATTATTGAACTCGAGGATCTGGTCATCTCCAGCCATTCGGTCGGATCCGGCACACCACGACCCGACCCGGCTGCGGAGTCCGCACCGACGGAAACGTTTTCCCTCAACTTCACGAAGATCAAAGTGACCTACCGGGAAGCCGACGGCACCACGACGACCGGGTCCGCCGCTCTGCCGACGACCCCGTAATGAACTTCAGCGCACGAACACCATGAAGTCTCTTCCCTCGCCCGCATTCGGGCCAGCGCGCGGCCTGCTTGCCTCGCTGGCCACTTTCATCGCACTCACACTGCCGAGCCCCGCGCCTCCCTATATCAAATACGAGGGCATTGATGGCTCGTCGAAACTCACCAGTGTGGCCTCCAAGCTGGTCGCGGCCACTGCGGAGATGCCCGCAACTTCGACACTGCAGTTCACCAAGGCTCCTGACAAGGCTAGTCCGTTTTTACTTCAAGCCTGCGGCAGCGGCCAAGTCATCAAGCGGGTCACGATCGGCTGGCAGGATGCCGCGGGCACGGTCTTCCGCATCACGCTTGAGGACTTGATCGTGAGTTCGTTCAAAATGGCCATGGATCAGTCCTTGCCGCCGCAGCCGGTGGAGGAATGCGTGTTCCGCTTCCATCGCGTGGAGTGGTCTTACTTTGGTCCCGATGGCGCGCAGAATACTGCGGGCGGCGAAGGACTGCACTTCGACATCCCGGCGCAAATGGCCACGGCGAAAACCTATCAGCCATTCACAGCCAGCCTGGCGCAGGTGGCCGGCCAGCGGAAGCTGCGGCTCACCTGCCCGGTGGAACGCGGACGCACTTACCGCATCAGCGCCAGCAGCACCTTGGACGGCCAGTGGCAGAAACTCGCGGACTTCACGGCGATCGAAGACGGGCAGATGGAACAGCTCCTCGACGAAACGACCGGGCGGCTCTTTCTGCGCGTCGAGGCACTGGATTGATGCCGGCCCCGCGCGCGGCGACTGGATTGCGACAAGGCGGTGCTGCTCTACGGCGGCACCGCCTTTCTGCGTCTGGAGCCAACGCTGCTCAGGCCACTGACGGATCCGTCTGCACCACGGGTCAAAAAGTCATCCCGTGGCGCTCCAACTCGTCAGCGATGGCGTCGAGCTTCCAGACCTGTGCGATGTAACTGCCGACTGCGATGAGCCGCGTCCCATCGGGCGAGAGACCGATGGCCCGCAGGGTGTGGCCCATCGGGTGCTGGAGTTCGAGGCGGACGCGACCTGTCTTCGGATCGAGAAGGCTGATGCTTTCGACTGTGAGAGCGGCTGCGAGCAGACCGGACTTTTGCGCGATGGCGAGACTGATAGGCGTTTTGAGTGTTGGCTCCTGCATACGGAAGTGGCGGATGTTCCAGAGTTCGCGACCCGTGCTGGTATCGAGACAATGAAAGCTGTTATTGTTGCCGGCGATCAGTGAGTTGCCGTCGGGCAGAAAGGCCAGAAGACGCGGAGCTTCGCCGAGAGGCAGCGTCGAAATCTCATTCTCACACACAGCATCCATGAGATGAATTCGGCGTGCGGGGTCGGCTTCGTCTTCTACGCCAGCCCAGGCGAAAAACCGTCCGCACGGGCTGAAGGCGAGCGCGGTAACGCGGCCCCGGGGAGGCAAGGCCGCCGGTGTTCGCAGCGTGAGATTTGCGCCCGGAGATGCTATTTCAGTAATCGCACCGCGTGTGGCAGCGAGCAGGCGACGCGTGGGGGCATCGGCGCCGAGGGATGGCTGGCTCTTCCAAAGCCCGAGGGACAATGTGGGACTGGCGAGGTCGCCGGTGACCTCCAGCGGCACACGCAACAGTTCCCATTCCTTCGACTTGAGAAGGCGCGTGCGGATAAAGCCTGAGCCGGACGGATCAGCGATGAGATCGGCGCACTGACCACAAGGGATGGAGCGGATGACGGTGCCCTCGCGGTCGAGGATGTGCAGGTCCGCGCCAGCGGTGACGGCGAAGGACTGGCCATCGGCAGCGGGGATGACGCCGCCTTTGCCCTGCAATGAAGCGTCCGGCACGTAGGAGGCGGGCAGCCGCACAAGTGTGCATGCGGGGGGCGGCGTGAACTCAAAAAGCAGTGTTTTTCTATCCACAGCAGAGTCGAGCGCGAGGTGGCGGCCATCCGTGGAAGCCTGCGCCCGCCGGCCAGAGAACGGGAACGTGGCGACGGCGGCCTGCGAGTGGAGGTTCCAGACTTTCGTAAGTCCGTCACGACTCACGGAGATAAGATGGCGGTCGTCGTCAAAGAGCGCGAGATCACTCAGTCCGTCGGTATGCGCAGGCACAATCCACCCCGGCGCAGAGGTCATCACATTCCAGCGCATCATTCGCCCGTCGGTGCTGCCGGTGAAAAAGTAACTACTCTCAGCGGACCACACCGCCCGCAGCATCATGCTCTTTCCTGACAGATTATACTCGCGCAGCAGCGCGCCGGTGGCGGTGTCCACCAGACGCATGTGAAGCCGACTGCCGTGAGCGGTGAGCAGCATTTTTCCATCGGGCGAAACGGCCAGCGCGTCATACTCCTTCTCTGGAAGGTTCAGAATCTCCACCGGCTGCGTGTTCAGGCGCATCACCTGGCGGCCGCAGGCAATGATGGTACCATCGCGTGAAAAACCTGGCAGCCAGCGGCCGGCTGGCATGGTCGCGAGCTTCGTGGCCGTCTCCGTATTCCACACGCTGACTCCGGAAGCTGTGGACAACGCCAACAGCCGGCCATCTGCCGACAGCGGGCCTGGCTCCTGTCCGGGCGCGACCCTTCCCGGAATGCTGCACAACAGCGCGTGCGTGGCGGCGTCGCGCACCACCGTGGCATTCCGGGTGCGCGCGAGGTAGCGGGAGAAATCACCGCTCAGATACGCTGGCGCGCCGGAGGTGGGATCCGGATTCTGCTGGCTGTAGGTAATCTCACCGGTTTTCTTCAACTCCGGCAGCGCGAGCAAACTGACCAGAACATTTCGTGCGTCATCGGAAGGGTTGAGTTTCCTCGACCGCAAAACCTCCGCAACGGTGTCGGTGCGATTCACCCATTTTCCGTCGCGCAGTTGCGCCCGTGTTTCCTTGAGGATGGAGCCGGCCTCAGCAGTGCGCGCCGCACTTTCACCGGCGCGCGCCTCAGCACTGGATCGCTCACTCGCCACGTAGCCGCGCCACAACAGCACGCCAAGCAGCGCGAGCGATACGACGAGCGCTGCGGCTACGGAAGCGAGCAGCGGGTTGCGTTTCGTCCACGCCAGCAGCCGCTCCGGAACGGATGCCGCCCGTGCCGTGATGGGTCGCCCCTCCAGCCACGCCTTGAGATCCGCGCCCAGCGCCGCAGCGGATTCGAATCGCTGCGCAGCCTCTTTGTGCAGGCACTTCAATGTGATCACCCGCAGGTCCGCGGGCACGGCATCGCTGGGCGTGAAAGGCGCGGGCGGCTCCTCCGCAATCTTTCGCAGCAGCGGCGCGAGACCACCGGCATCGAACGGCAGACGGCCGGTGAGCATTTCGTAAAGCATCGCGCCGAGACTCCATACATCGCTGGCCACCGTCGCGGCCCCGGCGCTGTCGGAAGCAACTTCCGGCGACGAGTAATGCGGCGTGCCGAGGAAGCTCTGAGAGCCGGTGAGTTCCGAGACCGAATCAATGAGCTTCACGAGTCCGAAGTCCGAAAGATAGGCGCGGCCCTCTTCATCGAAGAGCACATTGCCCGGCTTCAAGTCACGATGCAGGACGCCGTGCTGGTGCGCGTATTGCACGGCCTCACAAAGCACGGCCATGAGTGCGGCGATGTCCCTCCACTGGCCGCGATAACGCTCCCGCCGTTCCGCGAGCGTGCCGCCCGCCGCCAGCTTCATGGTGAAGAACGGCATGTTATCCGACTCATCCACACGATAGACCGGCAGAATGCCGGGATGGTGCAGCGCAGCCATGGCGGAAGCCTCAAGGCGGAAGCGCTCGCGCATTCCCTCTTCGTCCGCGAGACGAGGACGCAGCATCTTGAGCGCGACTGTTCGCTGCGTTTCACAGGCATCCCACAGGATTTGATCAGAAGGATGTGAGGGTATCTGAAAAGTGCGGGTGACCAGGCGGCAAAATCGTGATGATTTGGAGGTGTTATGGAAACCAAATCAAAAAAGACATCCGCCGCCCAGCCGACC
>JANOZA010000791.1:0-7763 GCA_031429155.1 Verrucomicrobiota bacterium
CAGTTAGGCAAGGCCATCGGCAGTAACTACCACTTCGCCGAGATCGGCTACCAGTGGGCCTTCGATGAAAAGGCCAGCGATCTGCTCTACGGCGGCTACGGCGTGCAGCACACCATCAACAAACACCTCGCGCTCGGCACCGAACTCTACGGCTGGATGCCCGCCGGGGACTCCGCCAACTACCAGATCGTCACCACCCTGGGCGGCGTCTATACCTTCAACGAACACTGGTCCCTCAAAGCCAGCCTCAGCCATACCCTGCGCGATACCGACCGCGGCGGCCCCGCACCCTCCGGCGTCTGCTATGCCGTGTGGAACTTCTGAGCCGCCCACCGGGAAGCGAACAGGCCCGCATCTGTGAAGATGCGGGCCTGCCTGCTTTAAAAGGTGCCGCCGGACAAGCAACCGAACGCCGGCCGGCGCGACGCGGTAGCCGGTGAGCGCGGCGACGGTAAGGCGCGTGGCGTTCAATTTCGCACGGTCCGCCTCGGGCACGAAGACCGCCTGCGCACACTCGACCTTCTCCGCTGCGGCGGCGAGTCGTGGAAGCGGCAGGCGCGCGGGATCGTAACTGACAAGCGTGACTTCCCGCCCGCCGATGAAGCCAGCCTCCGTCGTCTGCACGCCCTCGATCTGGCCGAGTTTCATTTCGCCGGTCCAGAAACAAGCCATCGCAAAAGCGGCCCGCTTGAGCGACGGGGCCGGTGTCCCTTGCGCCAAACCCGCGGGCGGGCACCGGACGGCCCGCAGCCTTCAGCGCGGCAGCCATGCGACGGGCCAGCGGCGCGGTTTCCCACACGCGGTCCTGGCGCGGGATGAGGTCCGCGCCCTGGGGATTGAGAAAACGGACAACCTGGAAGTTCCACGCCGGCTCGTTATATTTTTTAAGCGTCGCGGCGTCACTGCCGCCCGCATTGTTGTGAATGAGCACCGGCGTGAAGGACTCGTGGATCACCGCGACGAGCGCCGCATTCGAGAGTACCTCGCGCCCGAACTGCTTGCAGCCCGCACAGCCCGGCACTTCCTGGAAGAGCGCGAACACCGGCTTGCCGGAGACCGCGCTGGCCCGCAGCGCCTCGTCCATATCGCGTCCCCACTTCACGGTGCCGACTTCCTCCGGCGCTTTCGAATCCGCGGCCTGACATCCTGCGAGAGTGAAACTGAGAAGGGAGCACAGCAGCGCGCGGCGGCGGAAGAAGGAGTTGGAGTTCATGGTTGTCAGAGGAGAGCACCGAAAGCGCCCTTCTATTCCCGGCTCAGGCCAGGAGGGCGCGGACTTCCGCGGCCGGTTCATGGCAGAAGAGCAGCATCGTCTGCGCGCCGCGCGTCCATGTGGCCAGCGTGCGGTCGGCGAAGTCGCGGACTTCCGCGGCACCACCGGCGGCGGGGGCGTCCGCGAGGCCGGCGGCGGGAGTGGCGAAGAGATGGAGTTCTCTCATGCCGGGCAGGAGCAGGCACTCCAGGCTGACGGGATGGCCAGCGATGTCATAGAGGTGGCAGCCTTTGCGCGGGAGGGCGTCGAGTTTGTCAGGGAGTGAGTCGGCACGCGGAGCCTGATGATCGTTCAGCCAGCCCACGACGGCGGACTTGTCCATGCTCATGAGGGAAAGCGTGACGCCCTTCTTTGTAATGGCGGCGAGTTCCTCGCTGAGTTGCTGCATGGTAAAGGCGTGGGCTTTGCGCCACCACCACGCGCCTCCAGCGGCCACGGCGGCAGCAGCGGCGGCACTCCAGCCGATCCAGCGTCGGCGGGACAAGTCAGGGCGGCGGGGCAACTGCACGGCGGTGATGACAGACTCACGCAGCGCGGCGGGCGGTTCGACGGCGCCGCGGGCAGCGCGCATGGCGGTGAGCAGCGCGGACTCCAGGCCCGCGGGCGGCGCCACGCTTTGCAGCGCGTCCTGCATGGCGAGGTCCGTCCGGCGTTCTGCATCCAGTTGCGCGAGCACGTCTCCATCCTGCGCGGCGGCGGCACGGGCCGCAGCCACGTCCGCGTCGTGCTCGTCCTGACCGGACGGGCGCGCAGCGCGCAGGAGTTGGAGTTGTTCTTCGGTCATACGGCGGGGGAAAGGAGTTGGCGGAGGGCGTCCTTGGCGCGGCTGAGGCGGGACATCACGGTGCCGGCGGGCACGCCAAGAATGATGGCGATTTCACGGTAGGAGAGGTCTTCCACATAGAAAAGCGACAGCACGGAGCGGTGCGGCTCGTCCATTTTGCCCAGCGCCTCCACTGCGGTGCGGCTGTCCACGCGGAGTTCCTGCGGGGCCGTCTCAAGAGGCGCGTCGGGCAGCAGCGTCTCATCGAACGCTACCGTGTTCCGCTCGCGCCGGCGCAGCAGCAGGAACTCGCGGTAGAGAGTGGTGTAGAGCCATGACTTGATGGCGGCATCCTCGCGAATGTCCTGCCATTTGAGCGCGAACTTCACCGCCGTCTGCTGCGTGAGGTCGGCAGCATCGGACTCATGGCCCGTGAGACTCAGCGCGTAACGGTAGAGCTGGCGGTAAAATTGCAGCACCACGGTTTCCAGCCACGCCTGCACGCCGGCGGCATCCGCAGAGAGCGGACGCGGCGGGAGCGCGGGCTGGAGATCGTCGGGCATTGGAGTGTCGTCGTCTTATCTGCGAAGGTTGCGCAGCGCGAGCGCCAGTATGAAGAAAGAAGAAGCGGGACAACGCAGGCTGGTAATTGCGCTGTCCCGCTGAAGCAGGAGGGGCGGGGGTTACAGGTTAGTGAGGGGGATGACCACGCTGGTGTTATCGAACTCCACGTTTGTGCCGCCCTGTGCGGCGAAGTATTGGGGCTCGCGGAAGGCTCCGGTGAACGAAGCGAGCGTGTTGTCGTTGAACATATTGCTCACCGAGCCGGCGCTCACGGCGATGGCGAACCCGAATCGGGCGATGTGGTTGTTGTAAATGCTGTCGCCGCGGGGACCGGCGGGGTCAGCCGTGCCGCCGGCGGGTGTCGGCGCGGGATTGTAGCAAATGCCGAGGAGGTTGTTCGCCGCCGTCGCGCCGCCGGTGACGACGTTTTTCATGATGCGGTTTCCCGTGCTCTTGCCGCCCCTCACAAAGATTCCCAGGTTCACCGAGGACACCGTGTTGCTGAGAATGTCGCAGGCGCGGCTGTTGATCAACAGGATGCCGATCTCGGTGGGGCCGTTGTTCGGAGCGAGTCCGTCGCCGGTGATCTGAAGGCCGTCCACTCGCACATTTTCACTGTCAATGACGGCGACGTTGGCATTGAAGCCGCCGATGCGGCCACCGCTGATGGAGACACTCTTCGCGCCCTGGACGACGATGCCGCGGCCGGTGCCTCGCGTCCGGGTGCTCACCAGGCAGCCGGTGAGATCGAGGGTCACATTCGACGCGGTAATGGTGATCGCATCGCCGCTGCCGACGCTGAGATTGTCCCGGAGCTTGTAGGCACCGGGTCTGCTGATATTCCAGTCCGCCGAGGCGGTCCCGGCGCAGAGGAGAGAGAGAAAAGCCGCACTGAGCGCGGCGACTGATTTACGAATGCTGAAGCACATGAGGGTGTAGTATGGATGGTAGTTGCGCCCTCCCGCCCCGGCGGCACCAGCCGCTGGAATGATGAAGGAGGACGCTTGCAGAGAGCATCCCCATCCGCGCGCTATTCCATGAGTCGTAAAATATATTTCCTCGCGCAAAAAAGAACAGGCCCGCATCTGTGAGGATGCGGGCCTGTCTGCTGTTAAAGGTGCCGCCGGACAAGCAACCGAACGCCGGCGGGAACCTGATGAAAAAGTCGATTCGGTAAGGCTGGGCTTAGAAGTAGAAACGGAGACCGCTGGTCCATGTCCAGCCGTCGTAGTCGCCGCCGTCGCCGGGGCCGCTGCCGCCGTTCATACTGGCGTATTCAAAGCCGGTCATGAGCTTGAGCTTATGGCCGCAGATGTAGTAGTTCAGGCCAAGATAGCCGGCATCGTAGGACTCGCCGTAGCCTTTGTCGTCGGAGTAGGGCGCGGTGTGAATGATCCCATCAGTGCCACGCTCGTAGCGGTTTTGGGCGCGGAGGATGTCGTCGCCGCTGCTGCCGTGGGTGTAGCGGGCCACCAACTGAAGTTTCTTGGTGATGTCATAAGTGGGCATGATGTAGAAGCCCCACATGTCGCCGGTGCGGAGGCGCGCATCGTCATCGCCTTGAGCGTAGATGAACTCGGAGATGAGTCCCCACTGGCCCTGCTTGATGTTGATGCTGGCAGCGATGGAGTCGTCGAAACGGTAGAGCAGGTCGTCTTTGCCATCGTGCTCGGAATGCATGTAGTCCAGTCGGACGACGGCCCTCTCGGTGCCAAACTGTTCCTTGAGATCGTAGCCGGCGCTGGCGATGTAGCTCCAGCCACCGTCGAGGCCGCCGAATTCCATTTCCTCGCCGTCATCGAAGGCCCTGTTGATGCCGGAGTCGCCGACGTCGTTGCTGAAGACCCCTGCGTAGTAGGTCCAGTTGCCATTCTTGCCGCTGATGGTGGCCCCGGTCTCGTAATCAATACCGAAGTTGTTGATCAGGATGTTCCGTTCCATCGTCACGATTTCCCGGGAGGACGTGCTCCAGTCGAGGGAGAACTTGGGCTTCTGCTTGCCGATCGTGATATTGAGTTTGTCATTCGGCTTATAGGCAGCGTAGGCCTCGGTGAAGCCAGAGTAGTAATTGTGCAGATTGAGGTCGCCGAATTCCTCGAACTTCAATTCGAAGTCATGGAATACCTTCAGCTTGATGCCGGTGCGGAAGCGGCGGTGATCCCAGCCGCTGGCGTCGCCGCCATCGTTGTCGTTCATGGCGAACTGTCCCTGGTAGCGACCGGTGAGGGCGATTTCCTGGATGATGGGATTGGTGTCGCTCTTATAAAGCGTGGCGAGTTCCCAGAGGTCTTTGCACCAGTCTTTTTTGGAGACGGCCGGTGCGGGGCCTTTTCCGGTGGGCGCGGGGGCGGCCGGGCCGGCGATGGCGCTGCCCGCAGTAGCGGCGGCGGCGGCGAGGATGATTGAGAGGCGAGGTTGCTGCTTCATTCGGTAGGTGGTTTTTTGGTTGTTGGTAGCTGCTGGTTCGCCTCCGGGAGGCGGGTGGGGCGATAAAAGCTCGGGCTTGTCACGTTGCAAAAAATACCGTGTGACAAATGCGTAACAGAGACAGGCGTGGCGAATCCGTCACTTGGATCCTGAAATTCCTCCCGGCCCGCGTTTGGGTGTCCGTTTTCCCGGACTCGGAGAAGGAACATCGAACCCACCCACATCGTTCCGTATGAAACTCACCTCCGCGTCCAGTCTCGTCCTTTTCCTCTCCGTTTCTCTCTCCCACGCCGACTGGCCGGGCTGGCGCGGTGCCGACGGAACGGGCGTCACCAGTGAAAAGAGTCTTCCCGAAAAGTGGAGCGCCAAAGAAAACGTGAAATGGCGCGTGGACCTCCCCGAGCGGAGCAATTCTTCGCCCATCGTGTGGGGCGATAAGGTTTTCGTCGCCCAGGCAATCAGCGCCGATAAGAAGCGCACGCTCATCTGCTTCAATCGCGCCGACGGCAAACAGCTTTGGCAAAGCGGCATCACCTACACCGAAAGCGAACAGACGCAGCGCGACAATCCCTTCTGCTCCGCCACGCCGGTGACCGACGGTGAGCGGGTGATCGTCGCTTACGGCTCCGCCGGGCTTTACTGCTATGACATGGGCGGCAAGGAAATCTGGCACCGGGAATTCGGGAAGATGAGCCACATGTTCGGGAATGGCGCCTCCCCCATGCTCGCCGGCAATGCCTGCGTCTTTAACTTCGGCCCGGACGAGAAAGCCCGGCTCATTGCCGTGGACAAAATCACCGGGAAGGACCTCTGGGAAGTGCAGCCGCCGAAAATGGACCCTGCCGAACTCGCCGGCACGGGAGGCGGGCGACCCGGCGGACGCGGGCAGGGTGGTGGTGGAAATACCGGCAATGGCATCGGCTTACGGCTTTCCGCACAGATAGTAGCCCAGGCGGATAAAGACGCGGACAAAAAAGTGAGCGCCGCAGAATTCAACGCGCTGCCGGATGCATGGTATGACAAACTGGATGCGGAAAAGACAGGCAAACTCAGCGCCGGGCAGATGAGTGAGAAATGGTATGCCGCCGTGCCGCCGCTGGATGGCAGCGCTTCCACAGGCCCCAGCCGGACGACGGCACCGGCCGTATTTGCCGCCAGCGACGCCGACAAGGACGGCAACCTCACCCGCGAGGAATTGAAAGCCGCATTCTCCAAATGGTTCACCGCATGGGACACGGACAAAGCGGGCTCGATTTCGCAGGACGCCATCGCCAAAGGCCTCGACGCCGCCGCCGGGCAACCGGCGCAGGGCGGGGGAGGAGGAGGTCGCGGATTCGGAGGCGGAGGCCGCGGTGGATCGGGAGGATCCTCATGGGCCACCCCCATTCTCATCAAAGCCGGCGACCGCGAGGAGCTGGTCATGGGATTCCCCGGCAGACTCGCGGCGTATGATCCGAAAACCGGCACCCAGCTCTGGATCAGCAAGGGCCTCGGCGGTTCCATCTACACCACGCCCGTCTGGGGCGAAGGCGTGCTTTTTGCCAGCACCAGCGGCCAGGGCGGCGGCCCTGCCATCGCCGTGAAGCCCGGCGGCATCGGCGATGTTTCAGAGTCGCAGCGGGTCTGGAAACTCGACCGCTACCGCGGCGCCGTCGGATCCGGCGTTATCCATAACGGCCACCTCTTCACTATCGGCTCCGACGGCATCGCCGAATGCCGGGACTTGAAAACTGGCGAAAGCGTCTGGGAAGAGCGCCTGCCAGGCGGTCGCGGCTCATGGTCCTCCATGCTCCTCGCCGGCGACAAAATCTACCTGCCCAGCCAGGGCGGCGACGTTTTCATCCTTCGCGCCGGACCGAAATTCGAAGTCCTCGCCACCAACTCCACCGGCGAACCCACCAACGCCTCCCTCGCCGCTGACAAAGGCGAACTGTTCATGCGCACGGACAAAGGCCTGTGGTGCATCGCGCAGGGGAAGTGACCGCTTTCAATGTCTTCGGTCTCCGCTCCGCTCTGCGAAATCCGCATGGTCAGCTATTCCGATACCGATCCTCACGCTCTCATTCTCCTCCTGGAGACCGGAGAAGTCCCGGGGTGTCTCCATGTCTGGCGCGATGAGGCCCCTGCGTCTTCGTTGCACCCCGGCGATCTTGTTCCGCTGCCGGATGAAGCTATAGCGGCGGCGGTTGGAAACATCGAGCAGTCCGGCGAAGTCGAACGCGTCATCTACCGGGGCGCACTGCCGGATGATGTGCGGGCTTTGTTGCCGGACGCCCCCGCTGCGGGATGCGAGTGCGTCATCGTGCTGCGGGCGCTGGTGCCGGAAGTGACGGAAGACGGCTTTGTGCTGCTGGGCGGATTTGAGCCCGCGGATGCCAAACGATTGCTGGCTCTGCTGGAGGAACACGAGGTGCCCTTTGAGGTTGAGGCCGATCATTCTGAACTTCTCCAGCCAGGGCGCGCGGTGCCGCTTTACCTGGGAATGATCCCCGCCGGCTCCTGCATGAGAATCTTCGTTAAGCAGGAAAACCTGGGCCATGTGCGCAAGCTCCTGGACTGGCTCTATCCTCCGGAGAAACCAGTGCCAGCCCCCGCCCGTTCCGCCGGTCGTCCTTCAGGGCCGGGGAATCCCGCCATGGAAATCTACGCGACCCCCAAGTCCGACATCGCGTGGGAAGTCCGGCACGACTTCTACATCCGTCCGGGGAACAAAACCGACGCGCCAGCGCCGGACTC
>JANOZA010000792.1:0-2561 GCA_031429155.1 Verrucomicrobiota bacterium
CTTTATGTCCCATTCGAGGTCGTTGACGAAGGGGCCCGTGCCGCGGATGCGCTTTTGGAGCAGAGGCATTTCGGAAACTTCGTTGGCGATGACATGCCAGTGGCCCGGCGGGGTTTCAGAATTGGGGCCGTCGGCCCAGTATTCCGCGAGGACGCGGGAGTAGTCACCGAGTTTGACGGGATTGGGAGCCCATGGCTGACTGGTGAGCGGGTTGCGCGGGAAGCCGGATCCGTTGTCGGTGCCGATAGGATTGTTGCCGGTAGTGCGGGGGGAAATGTCCACGAGGTTGTTGTCGTTGAGTCTGGCACTCTTGCGCAGGACATCCATGGCGCCCTCCTTATAGGCCGCATCGGTGAAGCTGAGGTTGCCGGGGGTGCTTAACCGCGAAGGACCGCCGAAGGTATTGATCCAGGGTTTGGCGGGATCGGTTCTGGTGAGGCTAAAGGCAGTCGTGGCGAGACCCTGGACTCCGACGAAAGTCTGGACCCCGCCGGGAATGGGGATGCCATTTTGAGTCACGCTGCTGGCAAGGGCGAGAGGCTGCCAGTGGTTCGGGCTGGTGTTGAACGGGATGCCGTATCCGAGGGGCATGTTGTCCTGGAAGTTCCCGTTCGTGCCCATGACGTCCAGCGGCACGCTGAGGTTGGGATTGACGGTAAGGTTGACGGTGTTCGCGTAGGGCCGTGGATAGTTGGTGAGTGCAAATCCGTCTGCGGCCCCCCAATTGAGAATCGCCTGGCCGATGCGCTTGCCCAGCTCGGCAGGCGTGGCGGCGGCGGTGGGAAGGGACTGGCCCACGGCGGGCGAGTAACCCATTTCGGTGAGTTTGGCGTCGAAACCGGCGACCGAAACGGCCGCCCCCGCCCCGGTGCCGAAACGGCTGCGCAGCACACGGTAGGCGGCGTAGCTAACAGCCTCGCGGCGTGCGGCCTCCACATCGGCAGGCAGTTGGGAGACCTTCTCGTTGTAAATGTAGCCGACGGCGGCCGGGTCATAGGCCGCCCATGCGTCGTACATGGCGACGGCGGTATGGAAGAGATTCCGGGCGTGCCCCGGGGGATTGGGGACGTTGCGCCGTATGGCGCCCAGAATTTGCTCATTCCATTCCCGGGCGGCAGACGGGACCGCAGAGGCAGCAGAAGGAAGGCACGCGGTCAGAGCGATGATGAAGGCTGCAAAACGGGATCGCGATGGAGATGGAGGTGGCTTGGCGCTCATTGGTTTAGAAGGGACTGCGGAGGACAAATCTCCCTGACACTAAGGCCGGCAGTGTAGGCGGACCACGGTTAAAGGGAGAAGAATCCACGAACCGCAGCCAGCAGTTGACGGACGGGAGTCTGGAGCGGGCAAAGGTACGACCGCTCGGCGAAATCCATGATCACTTTCAAACCGAACCCCAACCTCCGGGCTGCGGCTGGCGTCAGGCGGTGAAGCTCACGCGGTTACTCTCCGGGCCTTCGCGGTTTTCCAGGACGCCCACCACCCAGGCTTCATAGACGGTGCCGGGCACCAGCGGGCCGACCATGACGATGCTCACCACCGGCGTCAGGGAAATGCCGCACAGCTCCCGCGGACCGCCCGCCACCTGGCGGTAGGCGCGGATGCCGCTGCTGTTGGCGGGCACCTCGGGAATGGTCAGCGTTTTGGCCCCCGCATCATAGACCGCCGTGCCCGCAGGCCCTGGCTCCACCCCGCTGCTGGCCTCGCCCGCGGCGCGGCCAGCCCGCGCAGCGCGAGGAAGGTGAACGCCGGCACTGCGGTTTCGGCCACTTCAAAGATGAGCGCAGTGGGCGGCGTGGCGGAGAAGAGCGATTTGAATAGCGCCTGCAACCCAGACCCGTCGGGTTCGTGGTCGGGAGTGTTGTAGTCGCTCGCGGTGATCCCGCCTTCGGCCAGGGCCGCAGTGAAGGCCCGCACGAGGCCGCCGGGGCACCGATCACCTCCGCCCCTCCCCCCTACCTTCGCAGCGAGCTGACCAGCTCATTTATCTTATCCCGGTTCTCCTGCACCTCCGCCTGCGTCGGCGGATTGCTGATCGTCCCGCTGAGAAGGGCCACGTTATTCGAATTCGCCGATGTCTGAGGCAAAGTGTTGAGCATCGCCTGGTTTGCGGTGTTGGAGAGGTCATTGGATAGCTGCGCCTGCGTCACCTCTCCTGGCGGGCCGGGCTGGAGGATAAAGTCGAAGTGCAGGACACCGGTCACGAGAGACACGTTCACGCTCGTGCCGCTGCCGATGGTGACAGAGTCCACCGTCGCGCCCGTCACGACGGTCACGGCATCTATGAGCGACTTGAGTCCGGTGAACTGGCTGCGGAGCTCGCCGGCATCCACGAGGCTGTCGTCAATGGGAAGAGTGGGATCGAAGGCCATATGGTTAAATAAGTGAGAGTGGCGTGCGGGGACGGCCCGTGCCGTCCCCGCGCTCTTAAGTTCAGGCCGCGTTGTGGACCGCGATATCGCTACACGGGCTCATCAATTCGTTCGGCCGCAGCGCCTGCACGCGCACCGCATAGCGACGCCCGGTTACAAGGTTCTTGATGGTAGCCGTTCTGATACCGG
>JANOZA010000793.1:0-1881 GCA_031429155.1 Verrucomicrobiota bacterium
CCGAAAGCTCGATCAGTTCCGCGACAGCCTTCTCCTTGTCCTCCTGACTGCCGGGCCGGTACTGGAGATTCTCAAGGTGCTGCGCGACGACAGCCTTCTCTTTGAAATGCAGCACCGTGCAGAAAAGCACATCCATGCAGATGACGCTGATGAAGATAAGCCACACCACGCCCGTTAGTTTCCCCAGCAGGTATTCCAGACGCGGCACGGGCTTGCAGAGAATGGTGTAGAGCGTGCGGTCCTCCACATCGCGCGGGATGAGCAGCGCGGTGCCGGCGATGGCGAAGAGCGTGGAAAAAAGCGACATCGCCGCGAGCGAGAGATCCTTCAGCATCTTCAGCTCCTGCTCCGTCTTCAGATCCGCGAAGACGAAACTGGCCCCGATGACCACGACGGCGAAGATGGCCATGAACGCGAACACCTTCATGCGCACGAGCTGCGTGAACGTGCCGCCCGCGATCGTCAGCACCCGCGCTGGCGAGAACAGACGGTGACGGCGGGCAGGGGCGGCGGCGGGTTCGGTCATGGGGCTCTAGCTTTTGATGTATTCCTTCACTTCCGGCGGCGTGTAGCCCGTGGCTTCGAGAAAGAGCCGCTCCAGCGTGGTCCGCGGATGCCCGGCGGAAATCCATTCCGCGCCCTGCTGTTGCGCGAGCGCCTTGATAGCCGCCAGCAATTCCGGCGAGGCATTCCGCAGCATCACTTCCGTCTGGTCCTCCACCTTTGTCAGGTCCGCGAGACTGCCCTCCCTCACCATTTTCCCGCGAAAGATAATGCCGATGCGGTCACACACCTCCTGCACCTGCTCCAGCAGGTGCGAGGAGAGAATCACCGAGATCCCCCGGCGCTTCAGTTCAAAGATCAGGTCGCGGATTTTCCGCGAGCCCGCCGGATCCACCCCCGCCGTCGGCTCATCCAGCACCACCAGCCGCGGGTGGTGAATGATCGCCTGCGCCAGCCCGATGCGCTGGAGCATGCCCTTGGAATACCCTGACAGCCGGCGATCCGCCGCCGCCGTGAGGTCCACCAGCTCCAGCAACTCCGCGATGCGCGCCTTCAGGACCGCCCCGCTCAGACCGCAAAGCCGGCCATAGAACTTCAGCGTCTCGCGTCCCGTCAGGTGCTTATAGAAATACGGATTCTCCGGCAGGAAACCCACATCCTCCCGGCTGTCCACCCGCGCACTGTCCCGTCCGAAGATAGCACACTGCCCCGACGTGGGCCGCAGCAGCCCCAGCAGCGCCTTCATCGTCGTGCTCTTCCCGCTCCCGTTAGGCCCGATCAATCCATAAACCTCCCCTGGCTGCACCTCCAGCGACACATCATCCACCGCCGTCAGCGTCTCCTTCTTGAATGAGGAGACACGGAACTGGCGTGTGAGGTTTTGGATGAGAACGGCGGGAACAGCGGACATGGGGACGGCTTCTGCGTGCATGATAGTGAGCCCGCGTCAGTACTCAACTCCCGTCTGCAATGACTTCCGGAAATCACCCGGGGAAGCGCTGATTAACGGCACGTAGCTCGACTTTCCAAAGTCGAGACCCCGCAGCACTCGACATTGGAATGTCGAGCTACGATTAAATCAGATCGGCAGCCCCCGGCCCTACGCCGGCCGGTGGATCGTCATCGGCGCCGAGCCCGCGTGATTCCCCGTACTCAGCACCACATAGACAGCGAACGTCGCCACGGCCCCCGGCTGGTTCAGCCCGAATGTCGTCACGAACTCCCGCGGGTCCGCCCCCGCCGGCAGCGTGGCCACCACCTGAGAGTCCTCCGCGCTCCATTCTTCGCCCGCCAGCGCGTGCAGCTCCATTTGATCCAGGGCCGTGTCCGTGCTGGCATCATACACGTTCTTCGCGTTATCGGGCGGCACAAATTCTC
>JANOZA010000794.1:0-24987 GCA_031429155.1 Verrucomicrobiota bacterium
CCGGTCGGATTGCTTTGCAGCGTCACATTTCCCGTAAGCGCACTTACATTCACCCCTGCGTCCTGGCTGTAGGTGGAAAAGTAAGTCTTTAGATGGTAGGCGTTGTTTATACCCTGCGGGAGCAGAAACGGATTCGCCACCTGGCCCAGCAGCACACTGCCGCCGGCGAAAACATCGAAGGTGGACTTGCCCGCAAACAGCGTCGTCGGCAGCCAGCTCGTTGCGTCCGGCGTTTTTCCCTGAAACTGTAGATTGGCCACCTGGCCCTGGGATCTCGCCGCGCGCGTACTGTTCGTCTTAATGCTGTTGCCCGCCTGAATCATTCCCGTGCCGCGCTCCACATAATAGACTCCTCCGTCAATGTCGCGACCCGCGCGCACCGTGAGGTCGCCGCCGCCGAGTTCCAGCAGCGCTGCGGCATCCGGCGTTCCTTTGGGCATCCGTGCATTTGTGGGTATCAGCGCATCCACATTCGTTACGTCCCGTCCTGCGGTCATGGAGACATTGCCACCGCCCAAAGCTCCGACCCCTTCAAAGAAGTTGCTGAAATCCACCCACCATGAAGTCGAAGCAATTTCGCCACCGGCACGTGCCGCGCCGAATTGACCGGTGACTGGATCCACGTAGCCGCGGCGGTAGAGCCAGTTGGTCGGCATTTCACGGCTGGAGTCGGCTATCAATTGTCCGGTCGTTCCAATGCCGTAGCGGGCGATGTCCTGCTGCGCGCTGATTCTCACGTTGCCGCCGGCCAGCGAATACTGTGCCGGATACGGATTCGTGCCAGCCTGGGAAATGCCGAGCGGACTTTGCGAGTTGGCTATGTAGGAAAGGTCAGGCTGATCGAAATTAGCCATCAGCGCAGCCTGGGTGCCGGCGGTGTAGATCGTGCCCAGCGGATTGAGTATCTGCACATCACGTCCGGCGTTGATGCTGATATCGCCGGTTCCGGTGCGGATCGTTTGATAACGCGGGGTGATAATTCCGTCACGGCTGACGTTCACATAGGCTGTCGGCAGCGTCATCGCGCCGGTGCCGTTGCTGCCCACGATGAGCGAACCGCTCCCCGCAGCCAACCCGGCCAGCGGGCGCACGGCGCGGTAATCTGCGGCGTTCAAATCCGCGCCGGCGGTAAGACGATAGGTCCATGAGCGATTCCCTGCGGCGAGCAGCGGCTGCTGCCAGAGCGGTCCGGCTCCGCCGCCAAAGCCATCCGAGAGGCTCCTCGTGAAATCGAAGTTCAGATTGCCGGATGCCCTCAACGTGAGCACGCCGGGGAGATTCTGCGGGCCAAAGCGAAACGTGGAAAGATCCCATGTCGCGGCAAGTGTCAGGTCGCCGTTGAGGTTGAAGATTTCCGCGCCGGCCCGGACGCCGGCAAGTGACTGAAGGCCGGCGTTTGTGCCCGTGAGCAAGCGATTGAGAATGTCGGGCCCGGCATTCCCTAAAGCCGTCGCATTGGTCCGCACGCTGTTCTGAACCGTCGTATTGATGGCACCGGAGCCGGTGAGGTCGTAAAGTTTATAGCCTTCCACAATGATGGACGAAGCACCTGCGATGGTCCCGAGAATTGGACTCATCAGCAGTTCCGTGCCGCTGTCCGTCTGCGGCGCGCGCAGGTGCAGTGTCCCCTGGAGGTGTCCCGCAGCAGCGCTGCCGGCGTCGTTCGCCGCAACGGCAAGATTGATCGTGGAGTTAGACTGGATGTCGAGCCGGGCTGCGGTGTTGCTCATGCCGTTTCTCGGAGCACCTGCCTCGATTTCGATCGCGCCACCCTTGCCGGCGGCGTCGAAGTTGGTGGCCTCAACGGAGAGCCGGGCCGCCTGTGCCAGCGTCACGCTGCCCATAGCATTGAGCGAGATGTCACCGCCGGTGGTGCCGGAGGCGTCAATGAAACCACTCACGATCACACTGCCCTGATCCGCGGAAACGCTGTAATGATGGGCTTTGGCAGGACCGTTCACCGCCACATCGCCGGAGAGCGCACGGTAGCTGCGCGATCCGTTGAAGCGCGCCGCATTCAGCAACGCATCCAACCCGGCCACCGAAGCCAGGGTTTTTGCAGTGATCGCGGACGAGCCGCTGCGCCCGCCGCTCCCGGCAGCACCATCAAGCGTGCCTTCAATGTTCACGGTTCCGGCCGCCGCGCTGACGGTCAGACTGCCGGCACTGCCGCCGCCGGATTGTGCCTTTACACTCAACTGTGCATCTGCTGGCACCGCCACGTTGCCGGATGCAGAGGAAAGGATGATCTTCCCGCCATTGGTGAATTTCGTGAGATCGAAAAACTTCCGCGCGGTACCCGAGACATCAAGCACGCCTCCCGCCATGACGTTGCCTGATGATGCCTGCATCGTCAGATCGCCGGTGGGCAGGTGAATACGTGTGCCGCTCGTCACCGAAGAGCCGGCGAGTTGCAATTTCGCACCCAGGCCGGGCGTCACGGTCGCGGTGCCGGCCAGTGAGGTAATCTCCAGTGCGCCTGTAGCCCGGATGGCATGGTCCGCTGAGCTAGCGCCAGTCAGCAGCGGCGTCTGCACCAGCGCTGCGCCAGTGATCGCAAGACTGCCGGATCCCTGCACGGCAATCCCGTTCAGCGCACTCATTTCCATGCGGCTAAACTGGTCCACCGTGACTCCATTGGCTCCAAGGCGGATCACATTGCCCTCCAGGGCCAGAGTGCCCGCTGCCGGGCTCACTGCCGGGGAAACCGCGCCCGCGGCGGAGTTGTCCATGAGGATGTTCTGCGCTGCGAATACCACTCTGCCTCCGTCATTGTTGAAGCCTCGAACCTGCGCCGCGTGGAGCTCCAGATTCTGTGCCGTCACCGAGCCCACCTGACCGTTGCCGTAAATATCGAGGGAACTGTAGCTGAGGAATGACAGGCTCGAAAGCGTCTGCGCTGTCTGGAGATCGTCGAGTGCGCTGCCCGTCAATACCAGACCTGCGTCCGGCTGGAGTGTGCCGGCATTATCAAGGGCGAGGCTGATGCGGCCACTGTTAAGATTTATCGCGCTGCTGCGAAGCCGCACCGCCGGATCCAACATGGTCGCGGCGGTGGAGTCCAGTGTCAGGCTGTTGCCGCGCAATTCAGTGTCAGCCGACACAGTCAGAATTGGCCCGCCGGCTGCGGAGATTCCACGCCGCGTGACACGGGCAGTGGAATCGCCGGAGAGCCGCAGAAGGGTACCGTTGCCGCTGCCGGGCTGCGCGGTCTCGCCGAATAGAAGGCTCTCAGCCGCACCGGTGCCGCTCTGCAAGATGCTGGACCCTTCAGCGACGGTAAGACTGCCATTCGAAACCAGGATGATGTCGTTGCCCGTGAGCGGCGCGCCCGCGTTGTCCACGGTGAGGCTGCCGGTCTTCACCGTGACTGTCGTTCCCCCGGCTGCGGGACGGCGCACCCCGCCGATGAGCAGGCTCTGCGCATTGAAGTAACTGAGATCGGATGAACGCAGCGTCAGAGTTCCGGTGCTGCCGGTGACACCCGGACCCGCGATGAGAATATCGAGAGGACTGCTGATGTCCACGAGTCCTCCGAGCCCACCGGTGCCTGCCAGGGCAGTCAGCGAGCCGGAGAAGGCTAGATTCTGCGCAGCGGTCAGCACGAGTTGTCCTCCGTCCACCGGCAGTCGGGGTGCCGTGGTCCCGGAGTTCGCCGCCACTTCACGGAAGAACGCCGTCGCCGTAAAACTGTCGTACTGTGCCCGCTGCCGCACCACCGTGACGGGAGCGACTTCAAAGTTCGACATGAGCACATTCTGGCCGCCGGCATTGGCTTCATTGAAACGGTAGCCCGCGACGAGGGATGATTTGTCAGGCTGCACCACAGAGCCGCCTGGCGTGCCGGTTTTCGGAGTGACCAAAAACGCCCCCGGCGTAAGCGCATAGCGGGCAGGGAGCAAAGTGTAACTGCCGGCGGGCAGACCTTCGCTGGCACTGAGCCACACGCGGTCACCCGGTGTCAGCGTGGTGTTCACGTAGCCGGCGTCTCCACTCAGATTTGTCGCCAGCGTCCCCGGATTAAATGTGCCGTATGGCGCAACACTGGATTCATACGTCGGAATGATAGCAAAGCTGGAACTGGAGGCGAGCACATCGCGCGTGCCGCCATTTCCCGCTACCCAGCGGTAGGCGAAAAGTTCACCGCCGCCGCGGATGTCGAGCGTGCTGCCTGCCTGCACATCCACGTTTTGACCTGAGAGATTCACACCCTTTGACGGCGGGCCGACACGCGTGATGTCCGTGCCGGATGGATCAATCCAGGCGGAGCCGCTGAGGTTCGTGCCATACGGCAGTGTAATCGCCGCACCGGTGACAGGATCGAGCGCCGACACCGAAGTAACGGCGCCGGCTCCGAGCGTGAGTTGCGTCGTCCGGGCGATCGCCTGATTCGTCACCGGATCCCTGGGCGCGGTCCCGGTGCCGTCCCAGCCGAGATTGATCGTGCCGACCGGAGCGCGCAACACCCCGCCCTGTTCGATCACTCCTGCATAAATGTTCAGAGTGCCGCCTGCGGAAAGCGGCAACTGGCGTGCGCCGCCGCCGGTGATGCTCACTGTGCCCGGATGCGTCACCATACCGCTTTCATAGTCTGTCGCTGAGATGGTGAATGAGGAGGCCGTCGTCGGATAAATCCGTCCAGCGCGCAGCATGAGACGTCCCGCGATGTCGAAGGTGCCGTTGCCGCGAATGTCCCCGTTGTCGGCGAACATGCCGGCGCTGCCAATCCCCTGGAGAGTCAGATTACCGATATCAATGTGCTTCGCATGAACCGTCAGCGTTCCAGTGCCCGTGGAAGGCTGAATGTAGAGCGGCCGGTTCAGGTCAATGAAGGGCGTGTAGGAAACCAGTTCCTCCGCCATTTTCGGCGCGAGGAACCGCTGCCCCAGCGCGACGTGAGGCGCAGTTAGCGTGACATCGCTGTCCGCATAAATCACGCCGCCCGTAGCAACAGTCATCGTACGCGCGGCATTCAGATTTACTGCGCCCTGAAATTTCACGGTACCTTCCAGAGTGAGCGCCCCCAGCCCGCTGTTGTTGAAAATATCCGCGGCAATGTAGCCCATCCCCTGGAGCGCGGATCCTCCCGGAGACATCACCGGCTGGCCCAGAGTGACCGCCGAAGGGATAGTCAGACCGCCCTGCGTCACCTGTATGGTCGGGAAGAGTGCGTTGGGAACCTGCCCAATGGCAAATCGTCCTGACGAAAGATTCAGCGTTCCCCCCTGCACGCCCGGCCCTCCTGCGTTGCCCCGCAACGTCGCATCCATATAGAGCTGCTGACCGCCGGTGAGATTGATCGTACCCGCGGCGCTGTCCACCCGCGTGCGCACCCGTTCGGAACCCTGGAGCGTATTGTTGTCTGTAGAGCTGCTGCCAAGGAATCCGGGTGCGACATCCAGCTCACCGGAGGCGCCTGAAACATCAATGAATGCGCCCTGCTCCGCTGCAATGTTGCCAGCGACAGTGATGGTGCCTCCGGCGTGAATGGTTCCGGTCAGATAATCACGGGGATCGGGCGTGAGCACGCGTTTGCCGGCGGTGGAAAGGCTGCTTTGCGGCCCCATGTGCAGTGTCGTCAGCGCTGCATCCGTGGGCGCACCGCCCCCTTCAAACACCGACTGGCCATTCGTGCCTCCGGAAAGATTGATCGTCCCGCCCGGAGCGACCACAGACCCCAGCAGGGACACGCTTTCCCCCCTCATACTCACCGCGGCACGCGCATCGGTGCGGATGGCGGCGCCTTCCCCAAGAATCAGTTCGCCACGCACATCCTGACGCCCGCTGCTAAACGAGTCGCGCACGCCTGTCGCACTGAAGCTGATATTCACGGGCGTACGGACGCCTTCCTGCTGCTGAACGGGAGTGAGGTCCAGTCCCCCGTTCGTGCCGTAGGTCTGAGCCAGCCAGTTCTGCGCCACGGGGTTGATTTGGGTGCCGGGAGTAATGAAAACACCGGGCACAAACTGCCCCGCGGTGCCGGTGGTCAGGCCTGTGCCGATCAGAGTGAATCCAGTGAAGCCGCCGGTAGAGAAAAACGCCGGATCAAGATGGAGTGCCCCTGCAGGGGCGCTACTGCCGCCGACCTGGATGGCCGGCCCCGCGACCGAGAGCGTGCCGCCTCTGACTCCGGAAAAGCCGGACAGCGTCGAGCCCATCCCCAGGGTTCCGCCGGTAACCGCTTCCACATTCGGATCCTGGCCGGCCTTGATGCTGATCGCCCCTCCGGTGCCGTAGGTGAGGCGTGCGGACGGGCTCACCGACACGCCGCCGGATACATCCAGCGCGCTTCCGCCAGCCAGCAGTGTGTGATAGGCGTTGATGTTGATCGTGCCCGCGTTGACCACGAGCTGGCTGCCCAGCGGATCATCGGCGAAGAGCCGGTCGTCCACGCGAAGTCCAGCGGTGCTGAGCGTTGATCCTGACGCTACGGAAACCGTGCCTCGGCCCGCTCCCGGAGCGGGTTTCGCGGAAGTGCCCGTGAGCTTTGCCACCTCAAATGGCGAGACCGTGTAGGCGGTCAGATTGATGGTTCCGCCTGCTGCCGTGATGTTACCCGCGACATTCACACTGGCACCGCTGAGAGCGATGCTGCCCTGATTCGGCGCCGTGAGATTCACACCGGCGGGCACAGTGATATTTCCATCGCCATTGTTCACGCGCAGCGACCCGAAGCCGGCGGTCGTCATCAACGCGGGCGAGAGCGTGACGTTTGTCAGCCGTTCGGCGGAGAGGGGAATGACGTTGCCGGCGGCATCAAGGCTAAACGCGCCTGCGGCGGGAAGGGGCGCGCCGCTGCCGATGGTGACGATGGGCGGAGTGGGTGATTCTGCAAAGTGCGGCACCGCGAGTTCCTCCCGCTGGAAATTGAGTGTCAGCTCACTGATCTTCGGCAGCAGTGTGCGCTGGTTGGGCCCGGCGACGGTTATTCCATAGAGGCCGCCGTCGAGCGCCATGGAAGGGGCGGTGATGGACAGGCTCCCGGCGGCAGCGCCAAAGAGACCGCCCGGATCAAACCGCCGTCCGGTCGGCGCGAGTGGGCTGGCGTAAACGCTGGTCACGCCCCACTTCTCGGAATAGGACACCGCGTTGCCCGTAAATATGCCATCGTATATTCGATCCGGAGTCGCCTGAGAAATATCCAGAATGTCCCCGTTCGAGATAAGCCGCGTCGCCGCGAGACTGCCGCCGGTGTAGTTGATCCAGCCATCGCTGACATCAATTTGCGCGCCCTGCTGCACCACAACGGAACTGCCCGCGCTCATTTTCACCGTGCCTCCGGACACCGTGAGTTCGCCCGCGCCTCGCTCCACGAGCCCGGCGTAACCTGACACATCGGCAATGGGCGAGCCGACCCACGTGCGTCCGTTGTAGGAGCCGGTCTGGCGAATATCCACGACCACTTTCTGCCCGCGCAGCGCGCTGTTTCGGAGAAGCGGGGAATCCGCAAGTTCGGAGCTGCGCAGTTCCGCGGTGACAAAATTCTGCGAGAGCGGCACCGCCACATCGGACGAACCAGCCGCACTGAGGATTGCTCCGGCATCGAGATAAATCTGCCCGTCGCGCTGCAGGAATCGTGAAGCCGGCGGCGCATCACCGGGAAAGTAGGCCCACGTCCCGGCGCTGATACTGATATTCGCGTTCGGGGCCACAAGACTGGAATTAGCCGCCATGTGGACGGCTTTGCCCTCCACATTCACCTGCGAAGTCAGCGCGAGTTTGGTTCCGACCGCTTTCTCGGTGCTGGCATACTCGGGCATGATCCGCGCCATGCTGCCGCTGCCGAGTGTCACGGTGCCGGACTCACGAAAAAGGAACGGCACCGGGCTGGCCACACCGTTTACGCTCACAGCGTTGTAGTGTGCTTTGAGATCAATGCGACCGTTCAGCGATACGGAGGTAGTGCTGTCAATCGCACCGGAGTTCGTGACTTCCCTGCCGGTGATGGTGACGTTGGCGCGCAGTGCGCTGATGAGACCGCTATTCACTGCCGCACCGGCATAAGAAGGGATGATGGAAGCGGGGTCCATGACCGCACCGATATAAACATCCAGACCGCGCAGCGTCGGATCGTTCGTATTGTGGGCCGTCATGCCTGCCTGGAGTCCTGCGGCGAGAATCGTCTGTCCGTCCGGCGTCTCGATAGTGCCGGCGTTGCTGACGTTCGGACCGACGAGGGCGATGCGTCCGCCGACTTTGTCCGCGCTGGTGGGGCTGAGAAGCCGCGCGCCAGCCTGCACAGTGACATCACCGATGCGGCCATTGGGCGCATGACCCGGCGCAGGAGTCATGGCCGGCGTGCCCCTGGTGCCTGCCGGCTGCGCCAGGCTGGAAAAGAGAAATTGCGAATCCGGATTGTTCAGCAGACCGCGACTGACGAGGTTCTCATTCAACGGCAAAGAGGAAGCGATGAGCGTGTGCGTATTCACCTCGCTCGCGCCGCCAAAAATGATGCCGTTCTGGTTGATGACATACACCTGGCCGTCGGCTTTGATGCTTCCGAGAATCTGCGAGGGCACCCCGGACGGATCATTCACCGTGTTGAAAGCAATCCACTGATTCTTGCTGGCACCGCCGGCCGACTGATCGAACACAAGATCTGTTTGGCGCCCCACATTAAACGAATCCCAGTTCAGCAGCGCCTGCTGAGCCGTCTGGACGACTTTGACCTCCACGCGGGAGGCATCAGCGGGTCCAGTTCGCTGTACGGGCGGCTGCGCGCCGGTCCACAGCGTCGCGTTCGTTGTGGGACGTAGTCCGCCCGCAACGAGGCCGTTTGGCACGACCGGCAGTCCGGGGCCGGCGTGATTCTGAGTGGCTGCCGCCGCACGCGCCTGAATCTGTAGTTGCTGAACAGAGGCGAGCGCCTGCGAAGTCCTGGCGAGTGCATCCTGGGCGTTTGCCCGCGCTGTGGCGGCCTGCACGGCACCGGCTTCATTGCCGCCGGCATTGCGCACCGGGGCGGAAGTGGTGCCGCCGCCACGCAGGATGTCACCTGCCTGGGATTGGCCACCCAGCGCCAACAACAGCGCCGTGGAGAGATGCCATGATGCGGGAAGGAGAATGCGTTGGGGGGATGGGTTCATTTTTCGATCTGAGTAGGGGTCGTGCTCATTCCATCAATTCTTGCGCTCGACGGCAATGACCGGTTGAGTGCCGATTCATCCACAGTCGCCGAACTCTCCTGCAACAACTTCGCCACATGGGCTTCGCTGTTCGCTTTCATTCGTTCGGCGCGGAGTTGCGCCGCGAGTTTATCTCGAACTTCGTCGAGCGAAGGCGTGCCGGCCTCCCGCTTGTCGAGACATTTCAGGATATGCCAGCCGTCGTTGAGCCTAACGGGCGGCGAAATTTCGTGCTTTAGCAGGCGGGAAATATGCGAGCGGAGTTCGGGCTGAATTTGTGCGTCCGCCAGCCAGCCGATCCCTCCGCCATTCGCCGCAGTGGCGGCATCTTCGCTTTCACGGCGGGCGATGGTGGAGAAGTCCTCCCGGTAGGATGCGAGCGACTTCTTCACCGCAGCGAGTTTCACCTCGGCTTTCTGCACGGCGGCCTTGTCCGCGCCTTTGGGACAAGCGATGTAAATCTGAGCAAGATGATATTGCCGCGGCGCAGTGAACGAATCCCTCCGCGCCTCATAGGCAGCCTTGATCTCATCCTCATTTGGAAATTCCGCAGGCGGGGCGGCAATAGATTGCAGCCAACTCTCCGCTAGCGCGGTCTCCCGCGCCCGCTCCATTTTGGCCTGCACTTCCGGACGCTGGTCCCACTTGTTGTTTCGCGCTTCCTGCAGCAGCATGCGCTGCGCTCCCATGAGTTGAACAAACTGCTCTAGCAGCGCCGGGTCCCTTGTGAGCGCAGCCCTTTCCGCTACGTCGAGATTGGCAATGGAGGCCAGCAGCTTCTCCCTATCGTCACCGGTCTCTGCACGTGCCCAGCCGGCAGAGAGACAAATGGCGCCGCATACCGTGGTAAGAAGCGTGCGGCACTGGTTCATGGCTTCGCTGTCTGATCGAGGAGCTTGTCGTTGTAGTCCTGGACGATGTTCTGAAGCTTCACTTTAGTGTTGCCGGTGAACGGCTCACGGGCGGCGAGCGCTTCGCCCATGCCGAACTTCTCATAGCGCGCGAGGATCTCACTCGCGACCTTGTAGAGTTCCGAATTCCTGGCCCGAAGGTCGGCGACTTTGCGTTCAAGGTCCGCGGATTTGGCGGAAAGCCTGGCGCGTTCGGCTTCCTTCTTTCTGGCAATGTCATTGATAGTGGCGTGCGCCGCCTGCCATTTGTCGAGAGACACTTTGAATTTGGCCAGCTCGCTTTCAAGCCGCGTGATGGCTGCGACTTTCTCCTCCAGAATCTTCTCTGATGCCGCTTTAGCATCCTTCATTTCCTTGTCGAGATCCTCAAGGCGTTTCGACTGATCCTTGACCTGTTTATCGAGCGTCTTGTTGGCCGCCTCCAGAGCCGCCTGCGCCGTTTGCATGGCGGCTTTTTCGTTTTGAGCAGTTCGTAACTGGAGCGTAATGCTCTTCAACTGTTCCCGCGTTTTCGCCTCGGAGGCCTCATCAGCACGGGCGGTGAATGTCGGCAGCAGAAGGGCGGCGCATATGGTGAGAGTGAGCGTGCGGTTCATGACTAGAATTTGATTTTGACGTCGAACTGAAAGTAGTCGGCCTTGAGTGGAGGGCCGGCGATGTTGTCGGAACTGAGCCAGGTGGCGCCCAGTGCCGTGTTCTTTGACAGCGCATACTGGCCGCCGAGCACCCAGCCCTTCACGTTGGTGCCCCCGCCCCCAAACTCGGAGTCAGCAAACGCGTCCATGACAGCATCCGATCCGACCCAGCGATAATTAAATACCGCCTGCCAGTCGCCACGCGCATCCAGCGCCGGCCGGCCCACTTTAAGTCCCGTGATCCATGCCGTGTCGCTGCCTTCGTAGGCACCGATGGCTCCGCCCGCAGCAGACGGACCCCGGTTGTTCACGGCGTAGGTATCGAGCGTGGCTTCGTCAAAGGCAGTGTTCTTAATATACTCGCCAAAGGCAGTGATGCGCACCCGCTCGAACTTGTCCCAGTCAACTTTCGCGGTGACCGCGAGCGGACGGTGCTCAGTCGCGAGTCCATAGTACTGCCACTGGTTGATGGTGCCGAAGTTGTTCGACGCATCAGGGATAATCTGGCGCAGCGGACGATAGGTATTGCCCCGCTGGGCAAAGGATGGACGCGTGTTGTCTGTGTCCCCCGCGTCCGAAGCACTGATGGGCGTGTAAGGGGTCGAAAGGCGGCCTGCGACACCGTCAAAGGCGTAATAGCCGGCCGACACCTTCGCCGTAAGCTCCTTCGCCAGCTTGAAGTCGGCCCCCAACTGGGCGGCGAACAGATACTTGTCAGTGCTCTCAAATTTTGCCGGCTGGTTGGTGGAGAAATTGAGGTCGGTGTTGAAAATCGGAAACGCGCCCGCGGTGATGAAGGGCTTCACTTTGCTGCCCATGTAAGGTTTGAATTTCGCACCGATGCCGTCGAAACCCACGTCCTCGTCGAAGATGATCTCGGTGGAAAAGAACGGATTCTCAAAACGACCACCCCACAGAGCGACCGATGATTTGTTATCCCACTCGTGGTCCCAGCGCATGAAGGCACGGTCGAGCCAGATGGCGTATTTACTGAAATTGCCGCCCGCCCCCTGATTGGCCAGGCCGAGGCTCTGATTGGTGGTCGTCGGCGATGTGTTCTCGCCGGTGGCGATACGGAAGCCGGCCTTCCAGTCATCGGCCAGTTCATAGTCGGCACCAAGGCGGAAGCGCAGGCGATACCGCTCACGGTCCTGATCCACATTGTACTGCGGCGAAAAAACATTGCCGGCGGTATCGAACGGCGCGCCGGTATTGATGGCGTTGAAGTTGGGGAAGGCACCGCCGACTTCGTTGAAGTCATCGTAGTTAATCAATTCGTAGCGAATCCGGACATCGCCAAACAGTCCCTCGTCATCCTCTGCTTTGATCTCCGGGAAACTGCGCCCGCCTTTTCCGCTGCCGCCACTAACCGGGCCCTGCATTTCAGCGAGCACCTCCTGCTTGACCTCGTCGCGAATCTGATTGCGCACGATCAGTGGCACCTCGTTGACGCGAATAACATCCTCTTCCTCGGCGGCATCCCTTTTCATCGCGGCCTTTGCCTGAGCGCGGGCGGTATTGGCTTCCGCCTCGGCCTGCTGGATCATTTCCACGCCCTCAGATTCGGTTAGTAGCTTTTTCTCGACAAGTTTGCGAATCAGATTGATCGCCACCATGTCAGAGAATCCCGGGGCGGGGCTTTCATCCTCTGGCGGCCCGCCGAGAAGAGATGGGGCAACCGGGGGCGGTTCGGGCAATTTTTCACCCATGGTATCGGCGGAGGTGTCCGGCGGTGGCAGTGATGCCTCTTCGGGCCCCGCTTCAGGTGCTGCTTCAGGCGAAGGTTCCGCGGTCGCTGGCTTCAGGGCCGCCTCCCTGAGTTTTGTCGCTTCCGCCGAGGGAGGCGGGGCAGCCACAGCCGGCACGCCGGCAGGCGCATTTTGCGCTACAGCCGCAATATTCGGCCAGCACATGGCAATAGTGAGCAATGTCGCGAGCCGTCCGGCACGCGTGAGTGGGTGTCTGCGCATAAAAGAGGGAAATGATTAGCCTGGACGGCGCGCGCTGAGCTTCAGATTGACCGGCATCTTCATTCCCTCAGGGGGAGGGCCGGAGAGCTGCATGCCATTAATCACCTCATCGCGCAGAGCGGCGTCGAGGCCGGCGTCTCCTGTGGATTGTATAGTGGTGCGCGTGATGCGCCCGGTGCTGTCTATCCAGACCTTGGCGGTGATGGACATGCTCGAATGCTTGAGTTTGTTATGACGGCGCATGGCGTCGGCAATGCGGGACGCGGCCTGGCCGGCATAAGGCGCCCAAGTGCTCACCGTGCTGCGGTTGCCAATCATGTTGCGCTTCCCTGCGCCTCCTTTGGCTTTGAGTCCGAATCCATCATTGGGGGCGTTGCTTACGATGCCGGTGGAGGGCGCGTCGTCCGCAGGCGCCTCCTCCTTCACCTCGTCCTCGTGCTCAATCATCTCTTCCTCCATTGGCGGAGGTGGAGGCGGAGGCGGCAACACTACGGGCGGTGGCAGTTGAATCTGCACCATCATCGTGTCCGGGGCCTTGCGGGTACCGGCTCCGCCCTTGGAGGACAGCGCAATGGCAGCACTTGTCCCGCCGGCCAGCACGAGCGCGCCAACGGTGAGCGCGAGCCAGTTCCGTTTCAAAAAGTTTCCGTCTTCGAAATCATCGTCGTTGTAGTCAAGATCATTCTTGTTCATGGGAGCAATGCGGTTGGTGGTGTTATGAGCGGGGTTTGGTGGCGAGTCCCACCTGGGTGATTCCGAGACGGCCCACGACGTCGAGAACATCCATTATGCTCTGATAGGGCGTGGCGGTGTCGCCGCGGACGACGACGGGAAATTCGGGGTTCGCAGCTTTGTGAGCCTCCAGTTTTTGCTGCAACTCCTGAAGGGTGACCGGCGCGGCATCGAGGGACACGCGGCCCTCATTGTTCACGGTGATCGCCTTCATCTTCGGCTTTGCGAGACTCGGCGCGTTGTTACTGGCGCGCGGGAGATTCACCTTCATGCCCTGCACGGAGGCGGTGGTCATCAGAATAAAGATCACCAGCAGCACGTACGCGAGGTCGAGCATCGGAGTGATATTGATGTCATCGTACGGTTTGTCGTCGTTGATTTGCATGATGTCAGGTGCCGGTAGAGCAGTTGTAGGGATCTCCCGGACTATCCGCGGCGATCAGGATAAAACTCGGCCATCCGTGTGACGAATTCGTCAATGAACACGTGCATGTCCGTTGTCGCGTCCTTCACACGAGATTGAATATAGTTATAACCAAAGAGCGCCGGAATGGCGACGGCGAGGCCGGCGACGGTGGCGACGAGCGCAGCGGCGATACCGGGTGCGATACTGTTCACGTTGACGTCACCAGCAGCGGCGATGGCGGCGAAGGTGATCATCACCCCAATGACCGTGCCGAGAAGCCCGAGGAATGGTCCGCCTGAAATGCAGATCGTCAGGATGACGATGAGCTTGGTCAGCTTTTGATTTTCCCGAACCATGCCGCCGTCCATGCTGGCCTTGATCGCCTGGATGGACCGGCCGGAAAGCCCTCTGTCGCCAAAGGCTGCCGCGTCGGCGACTTTGCGATGCCGGATTTCCTCCGAACCTATGTGATAAATCCTATACACTGAGGACTGGCGCATTGCTTTCTGTCCCTCCGGGCTGATGCGCCCGCCGAGTGACTTGATGCCAGCACCGTCAATATCGTCGAGTACGGTGAGATCCTGCACGACATGCTTCCACACATTCATGAAGGCGTGGTTGCCCTTCGAGATGCCGCTGATGTACCTCATCTTCGTGAACATAATCCACCAACTAATAACACCCATCACCGCAAGGATGCCGATAACAATCCAGCCGTCCATGGTGAGAGAACTCAGCAGAATCGCCGTGGTGCTTCCCGGTGCGAACATACCGGCGTCGCCCTGTTCGTCAGGACCGGTGGTGACGACCCTGGAATCCTTGCTCGCACCCTGACCGGCGGCGGCAAATTTGATCCAGCCCACGGAGCGCGCCGCTTTGGAGATTTGCATTTCGTCCATCTCACACACGAAGGCCGGGGCTGCGGGAATCGCCTGTGGTGCCGCGCCGATGAAGAGGGGAGAATTCAATGCCGGCAGTGCCGCACCAGCTGAGCCATAGAGTTCGCCGTCCACATAAATGCTAACCTGCGCGCCGTTCGCGACTACGGCCACATGCTGCCAGCGGTTGGCCGGCAGCGGCACTCCGGGCGTGCTCTTCACGGCCGCGCCGCCGTTCTTCACCGTCACCACCAGCGAGCCGTTGTCCGCGGCGATGATGAAGGCATTGCCGGCATCTTCACGTGTCAGGATATTGCCGGAGACCGGAGTCGCGCCGGGCTTGATCCATGCGGACCATGTCATCGCACCGCCGGCCAGCCATTGCAGCGTGGGCTTCGGCTCCACGGCCAGCACTGACTGCGGCGTAAAACTAACCGCCGCGCCGCTGAGCCCGGCCTCCACCTGGGTGTACGGCGCGTCGCCATTGTTACCATTGGACGTGCCGTCGCCAGGTGCCGTCCCTTTGTCACTAAAACTCCACGAGAGCACCGTGTCCGAATCGAAGGTGGCTTTGGAGTCATCCACCTTCACCGCCTTCGGTCCGGGGTTGCCGTAGTACAGTCTGAAGGAGGTCTTACCGCCCGGCTTGAGTTCCTCAGGCTTCACCCAGACGTGTGCCTCGTTAAGGAGCGCATCGTACTTTTCCACATAAAACGGCAATTCCGTTTTGTTGTCCTCCGCGATGAAACGAATGTCGGTGCCGTCCTCCTTGCCGGAAGCGAACGCATGGTTCGCCTCGTGCAGCCTGACAAGAACACGCGCGCCGCCGATCAGCTCCGTGGCCCCTGCGGCGGCGGTATCCACGGTGATGTCCTTTCGCATGGTCCATTCCGTGTTCCACCACGTTTCATCGGAACCGCAGCCGGTAAGCAGCATGGCTGAGGCCGTGAGAACCGCGCCGGCAAAGAAGCGGCGGGCGGGAGAGATTCCATTCTGGTTCAACTTGAGCATTGCGTTTCCTGTTTTGTGTAAATGTTAGAAATCCGCCCACATACGGAAGGTCACGGCGATGTCGCCGGCGTCAGTGGTTCCCTGGTCCAGGAGCGGAAAGGCGGCATCAAGCGAGCCGTTAAAATGGTCCCGCACCCGGAACCGGCTCCCCAGGCCCACGCTGGCCAGGGAGAAATCCGAGTCTTGTTCCGGAAGGGGATCGTGATTGGACAGAATGCCCGCGTCACAAAAAGCATAGATACGCCACTCATTCGGCCGTGACGGCCGCATTTCCCCCTCCTTCAACACGATAGGGATGAACGAGGGTGAGCGGACTTCCACGGAGCCGAAGACACCGTTATCGCCAAGCGCTGTGGACTCCAAATAGCCCCGCGCATTGCTCAGTCCGCCTCCACTCAATTGCTCACTGTCCACCAGCGGGCCGCTGGCAATCTGGCCCTGCACTTTCCCGAAAACCTGCATGCCGTTCTGCAAATCGTGCGTGTGTGAGGCATCGGCGCGGAGATAAACAAAGGCACCGTCTGCGTTGAACCTCTTGCCATCAAATTCATCCGCGGCGCTTCCCATCCCGCGGAAGTGAAAAACCAGACTGGCGTTCAGGTCAGAGCTGTGAGTCTTTGAAACCTGCGTGCCGCTATAGGTCAGGCTGAAGGGAAAGTATTCAATAGGCGTCACCACCGTGCTGTCACCCACCTGCACGTCCTGATCAAAATTCTTGAAATCAAATCCTCCGCTTATGGAATGAAAATATGACTTTCCCTGCGGGAGCATCTTGTTGAGGCGCATACCCGCCATGTAGCCGCGTCCAGCCACCCCCGCGCCCCCGAGGGTGTTGACGTCGCTGTCCTGCTTCGTTGCGTTTACCGTCAGACTGAGCCCTTCGACGGACTGAATCGGCATGGAGTAGAAGGCGGAATATACGGCCGCATCCTTAAGCCGTTCCGGAGCGATTTGAAAGCTGAGCCCGAAGGTGTGGCCCGCCTGCCATAGATTGCCGTAACTAATCGCTCCGTTGAGGCGGAGTTCCGTCGTGTCAGGGCTGTACCTGTTGTTCAGCTCGAGGCTGCCGTGCAGCGGCAACTTGTCTTTCACTGTGAGATCCACATCGAATGTCCCCGGCTCCACGCCTGGCTTGATAGCCGGAATCACCTGACGGTCGGGATGACGATTCAGCGCGAGAAGTTCACGCTGCACATCATTGAAGTTCGGAACATGTCCCTCAGCCAGTGACGGGGCCTTCGCTTTTATCTTCTCCAGAGAAAAAAAGCGCGATCCCTTAACCCGCAGCCGGCCTACACGACCTTCGCTGACCTGGAGGAGAATTACACCGTGCTTCACCTCCTGCAGCGGCACTGAGACTGTTACCGTTTGATAGCCCTTGTCGCGGTATGCCTTCTCCAGAGCCGCCCGGGCCTGTTCCACGTGCGACTGGGTGCATTCCGGTCCCATGAATGGATACACCGCCCCCTCCACGTCCACGGGGGCCAGTTCCCTGGCACCCTTTACGCGATACTGGCGAATATAAAACGTCGGCTGCGCAATCTCCTCCGTCGAAGCGGACACCGCTTCATTCTGCGCAGCCGGCGCCTCAGCAGGCTGCGGGCTCAGTGCGATCACAGGCACCGGCATCAGGCCCAGGACCAAAACCGCCAGCACCCGGATGCCGTGAGGGCCGGGATGTTGCTGGAGGGAGGAAGTGCTCATGCGTCTGCGTCAGGATTGTGTGAGCAATGTTTTAGACGATGACCCTCCGCACTCAACAAATGGGGTGAAACTTTCCCGTCACACGCCGGCACTCTCCGCGTATGTCCTAGCCGTTACAATAGCCTCTGCTTACGGCATTTTCCGATTATAACATCTCTAAAGCAACACCAGCGCCAGAGGTCAGCGGCAGTCCGGTGTCAATCCTGTGACATCCTTTCGGGAACGTCTGCTCTGTAGTGCTGCCCCCGCGAGGAAAATAAGTACCACGCTGCCGTGTTCGGGTATGACTGTGGTGACGGTCAGGCCCCAGTTCGCGATGGTGTGCTGGTCTCCGCTGGCAAGGTCGGCGATGAAGAGCGTCCAGCCGGTGTTGGAGGGAGCCATGCCGTTGAACGTACTGAGCATGGCCGGGCGCGGCTCGGTGCCGTTGACGGTAAAGGGGCTGGCGCTGCGGCCATCAGGCTGCCAGGCGGAGCCGTTGGTGATGAGCGCGGTGTAGCCGGAGGCGCTTTGGTAGGTGTGGATGTCTCCGTTCGCCGCGGCGTCGTCGAGGGTGATGGTCAGCGCGGCATCGCTGTAGCCGAGGGCGTTGCCGGCGGTGCGGCCGGGGCGGTTGAGCAGGACGGCGACACTGCCGGCATTCGGATGGCTGAGGAAGGCGTAGAGGTCGCCGTTCCAGCCGCCTGTTAGGCTGATGCTGACGTTCACATCGGTGACGACGTGATCCGCGGGTATGGCGAGGCTGCGCACATCGCTCCAGCCGACGGCGCTGCCGTCGGGGACGGTGATGCCGGCGATGAAGCCGGAGTTCCAACTGCCGGAGAAGGTGGCGGCGCTGGCAAAGCCGGCGGTGCTGAGGAGGGAGAGGATGGATTTCATGGCTGGTGGCGTCATGGTTGGGAATGGCGGTGGCTCAGGGGTTGTAGCGCAGTCGGTAGAAGGCGGCGGGCAGGCCGTCGTTGTCGGTGATGGAGAACAGGCCGTTCGCCGGTGCAGTCACTGTGCTGAAGGCGGCCCAGACCATGAGGTCCGTGGATCGCTCGACCGTGTAGCTGAGTCCTGGGATGCCGGCGAAGCTCGCGGTCATCGCGCCGCCGGGGGCGATGGTGGCACCGGTGACGGCGCCGGTCTGCGGCACGACGTTGACGGTGATGGTATTCGTGGCGCTGCCACCCTGACCGTCGCTCACGGTGTAGGTGAAGGTGTCGTTGCTATCATTCACCGGCGTATAGACGACGTGCGTGGCGGTCTGTGCGAGTGACGCGCCCTCGGCGCTGGCTCCCAGTGCGCTGAGAGAAAGCGTGCCGGCTTCGACATCGCTGCACGCGGCGAAGATCGTGCTCAGTTTGATCTTGAGCGGCAGACCCTGACCGCGTGTGAACGTCTGCGCAGGCACGGTGGGCGGCGTGTTGCCGGTACCGCGGAGGGGGAACTCGTAGAGCGCTGACGCACCGGGGGCGTTGCTGCCGATGTGGAGCATCGCATTCCGTGCGCCGGTGGCGGACGGCGTGAACTGCACGGTGAAGCTCACCGCAGCGCCGGGCGCGAGCGTAGCACCGCCGGCGGGCGGCGTGAGCAGGAAGTCGGCGGCGTGCGCGCCATCGAGCGTGACGGCGGGATCGGCGAGCATGAGCGGGGCGTTGCCACTGTTATGAATGGTGAACGTCCGGGTGACGCTGACGCCGGGATTGAGCACTCCGACATTCACCGGCGCAGACTGACCGTCGGCGACGAACGGGGCACTGAGTGCCGCCCCGTTATGAACGCGCATGTCCGGCAGGTTGGTGATCCGCACGCGGTAAGCGAGCACCATGGTGTCGTTTTCCAGGCCGGCATCGTAGCTTTGCAGCACGCCGTTGGCGTCAGTGAGTTTGCCGGTGGCGGTGGCGAAGTCGTTGTCATTGCCGACGAAGAGGAAGTAGTCGTTCGGATTCACTCCGTCCTGGCAGGACACGAGCGCGAGGGCTTCCCACTTCTCGCAGAGGGAATTCACGTCGCCGGGCGCGGCGTCGAGGTTCAGATTGAACTTCGCAAGGTCGCTCAGAGTGGGGTCCACCTTGCCGAGCATGTTCACGGCTTCCGTCCACGTCATCGGCGTGATGCCGGCCTTCAGCGTGTCGCCGCTGGCTGTGAGATCGCCGGCGGCGCCTTCGCCGTCGTAGGTGCCGTCGAAGTTCGTCGCCGGCGTGAGATCGGCGAGCACGATGGACTTGAAGACCGGAGCACCCGACGAGCCGCGGCCATTGCCGTCGCGGGTGAGCACGAGAATCTGGTGATTGTTCAGCGCGATGATGGCGCTCTGCGCGGCGGTGCGGTCCGGGCCAGGAGTGCCAGCCGGGGGGATCGCGACATCCGTGTCCACGCGCGGGAGCTGGATGACATACTGCGCGATGGGATCGGTCGGCATGTCGGTGCCGGTGATGTCATAGATGACGAGGCGGGCATTCGTGCGGCCCACATTGCCGCTGCCGCTGTCCTGAATGGTCGCGCTCTGGAGCAGGCCAAAGAGGCGCGTGCCGTCCGGGCTTTGGCAGAGCCCTTCCATGCCCTGATTGATGCGGCGGCCATTGAGCGGCGGGTCGGCGAAGAAGTTCGGCGTACCCACGGGCGCGTGCGGGATGAGCGCTTCCGGGAGTTTCACGATGCCATCAATCTGCTTGCTGGCGTTGAAGTGATAGATGCCCGCGCCGTATTCATCACCGATCCAGCCGGTGCCGGCTTTGCCGGGGCGCGTGTCGAGGATGAGACCCTCGGCGTCGAGCGTCATGCGATTGGTGATGGTGCCGTCGCTCTGCGTGGTCGTGCCGCCGGCGGCGGGGATGATGGTGCCGAAGAGGTTCACGCTGCTGCTGGCGAGCAGGCCGGTGGAGAAGATGGGCGCAGTGCCGGCGTTGCCATCGTGATCGTAGGTGAAGCGCGTGGAGCCGGTGAAGTTCAGCGCGATCTGATTCTGCGCCATCGTCGGCACGGCGGCGGTGTAGGGCGTGAAGGTGAACGTGTATTCGTTGAGGCGCGCGGCGTAGTTGGAGAAGATGGTGATCGGCGCGGCGGGCGGCGGCGGCGTGATCGTCGTATTGTATCCGCGGTCGGGCAGTGTCGTCAGGCTGCCGCTCCAGGTGCCGTCACCGTTGTTGATGAAACCGCTGATCTGCATGTCGGAGATGGAGCCGAGCGTCTCGCCGGTGGCGGGATCAACGGAGTTCGCGGGCACGCGGCCCACGCCCTGGAGGCCGAGATTCACAAACTGCGTGCCGCCGAGTGTGACGCCTGCGGCATTCCACTCGCGGGTATTCGGCAGGATCACATCGCGCACGCCGGAGGTGAAGACCGTCGGCGCGCGGTTCACGTTCGCCGTGTAGGTATTCAGCGTGGTGCCGTCCACGGCAGTGACGCGGAACTGCACGACCGTCGTGCCGGGACTCAGCGAAACCGGCGCCGTGGTCGTGCCGGAAGCGATCAGCGCAAAGGCCGCGCTTCCGACACGCCAGTGCAGCGTGGCTGCGGAATCAAACAGGGTCGGCGTGAAGGTCACGCTCGTCGTGGGGTTCGTGTAACTCGACCAGTAGGTGATCGTGTCCGGATTGAAGACCGGCAGCATCGCATTCGGCGCGATGACGAGCGCGGAGAGGTCGGCATTGGAAACGCCGGCGGCGGTGAGCACGAGATTGAAGGGATCCTCGGCGGCGTCATTGCTGCGGATGCGGAGGTTGGCCGTGAAGCTGCCGACGGACGGCGGAGTGAACACGACGGTGAATGTAGTCGTCGCCCCCGCGATGAGCGTGGCGGCAGGGGCCGTGCCGACGGTGAAGTTCACGGCATTCGCGCCATCAATCTCCAGCGCGATGCCTTCGAGGTCGCTGCTGCCTGCATTCTTCACCGTGAAACTGCGCGTGGTGGTGCGCAGGAGCTTGGTGTTTCCAAACGCCACGGGCGAGGCCTGACCATCGGTGAGCGCAGGCGAAGTGACGAGCGGGCCATTGAAGACCGCAATGTCCGGCGCGGGATTCACCGTGATCGTGACGGTAGCCGTGGCCTTCGCAGCGGGCAGGCGCGTGCGGTCCACTTCCAGCACTTCCGCTTTGTCGCGCACCGTGGGCGTCACCGGCGAGGCCTTCACGCGGAAGGTGAATGGCGGCGCGGCGTTGCTCAACGCATCAATGCCGAAGTCGCTGTCGTTTGCGATATAAAGAACGTCGCCGCCATTGGCGATGCTGATGCCTTCGATCTTGTCGTGGCCAAAGAAGCGGCCCGCGGGATCGAGGCCGACAATGGTCGCGCCGAGATCGAAGGAGAGCGTCTTCGTGACCGGCGTGACGCCGAGACCGGCGAGCGTGACGGTGGCCCCGGCGGTGTTTTGCAGACCCACAGTGGCTTCCAGAGATTTGCCGGCGAAGAGAATGCCGCGCTTGTCGCCGGTGTTCTCATAGACAGCGCCGGCCACTGCTTGCAGCGGGCCGACATCCGTCGCGCCGGCGAGGTTGATGCGGAAGACTTTCTTGAACGCGGAGGGCGGGAAGCCGTTGTCGCGCTCGACGACGAGGAACTCGGTGTTGCTCACCGCGGTGATTTCACTCGTGACCACTTTGTTGTTCGTGTTCGGGTCTTCGAGCATGTAAAGATACTCACGCACGACGCCGGTAGCCAGGGTGTAGGTCACGATGCGCACGGGCGAGACCTTCGTCGGATCGGCGATGAGCATGCTCACAGGATCGAGATGGTCCGGCTGCTCCAGCGCGCTCTGCAACATGCCGATGAGCATGGTGCCGTCCGGCGTGAGCGTGAGGCATGCCATGCCACGGTTGGAACGGCGGCGCGCGAGTTCCACCGGCAGCGCCCCGTTGAACGGCGAGAGGCGCTGCAGTTCTTTGCCCGTGGCGTCGAAGTGGATGATGAACGGACCGTATTCATCGCTGACCCAGAACGTGCCGTCGGGCATGGCCACGAGACCTTCGGAGTCGAAGCCGTTCACGTCGGTGGGCAGGAGCACGCCATTGATGTCGAAGCCCTGATCCAGTCCCGGGTTCGCCGTATTGAAGCGACCGCTGAATGGCGCATTGTCCGGCGCGCGGAAGGTAATGGGCGTGCCCTGGAGCACGGCCTGACCGTTGATTAGCTTGAAGCGCGCGATGCCTGGCACGTAATTGGGCAGGGGGAAGACCTTCGACGTTTCCGTGAGGCCGTCCACGTTAGGCCCGCGGTCGGTGAGGCCGTAGAATTCATCCGTGGTGCCCGGCACCGCGACGAACGACGAACCATAGCCGTCGCCGGTGATGAGCGCGCCGCCGTAGGTGCCGAGCGGCGGGAGATTGTTGCCGTAGAGCTTCACGGCGTCGGTCACGTCGTAGGTGAAGGTATCGGTACCGGCGAAGCCTTCGTTCGGCTGGTAGGTGAACGAGCCATCGGCATTCACCGTGACTTTGCCGTTCGCCGGCTGCGACCACGAGACCGCGGTGCGTGAGTCGGGCGCGTCATTGCCCAGCACGCCGGTGGCGGCGGGGACAGTGAGCGCTTGGTTCGTCGTCGTGCTGTAGGCATCGCCCGTCGCGGAAGGCAGCGCGTAAATGCGGACGAGCGTGCTGGCCGCGGCGGTGTTCGCGTTGTTGGCATCGCTCACTTCGGTGATGGCATTCGCAGGATCGGCCACCGCGGCACCGGCGGGAGCAGTGAAAGTCGTGGGCACCGCGGGCGAGGCCGTGACGGAAACCGTGAGGATGGCCGACGCGCCGGAGAGAATGCTGCCGCCGCTGAACGTGACCACATTGCCCGCCTGCGTGACGCCAAACCCCGCGCCGGTGCCGCTATTATAAGTGAGGCCCGCGGGAATGGTGAACTGCACCGTGACGCCCGTGGCATCACCGAGGCCGCCATTTCCGACCGTGAGCGTGTAATCGAACGGCACATCCTTCACCGCCTGCACCGGAACCGCGAGCGCCACCGTGAGGTCCGGCACGATGCTGGCCAGCGTCGTCACCGGCTGCGGCGACTTATTGTTTCCTTCGTCGGTTTCCGTCACCGTATTCAGCGGATCTGTCTGCGCAGCCCACGCCGGCAGGACGAATGTGCCCGGGGCCGTGGGCGCGACGGTCACCGTGAGCGCCTTCGATTCGCCCGCCGCCAGTGCGCCGCCGCTGAACGTGACCACGCCGGCGCTCTCGCCCGTCGTGAATCCCGCGCCGCTCGCGGAAGAGTAAGTCACACCCGCGGGCAGCGTGAACTTCACCTCCACGCCGCTCGCGGCGACCGTGCCCGCATTGCGCGCGGTGAGGGTGTAAGAAAACGGCGCGCCCACCGCGGCGCTGGCCGGGCCGCTGGCGAGCACGGAAAGGTCTGCGGATTCCTCCGGCGCGAGCGCCACGCCGCGAAAGGCCGTATTCGCCGCCGCCGTGGCGATCAGCGCGGGCGTTCCCGCGAGCGCCGCATCGTAGCCGGTGGAGTCGGAGAGCGTCACCAGTTCGCCGCCGCCCGCTGCGGTGCTGCCGCCTTTGCGCACCGCGAAAAGATTCACCGTGCCGCCGCTCACGCTGACCGCGAGTCCGCGATAGTCATCCGCATCCGTGCCCACGACGCCGCGCGCCGTCCATGCGCCGGCCACGAGACACCACTTCTGGATGCCGCTCACGTCATCCACAAGATAGAGCGTATCGAATCCCGCCACCGCCGCGCTGAGGTCCGTGAGATAAAAGGCATAAGGCCCGCCCGCCGTGGGAAAGCCCGGGAGATTCGTGATCGTCTGGCCGCTCGTTGTTGGCAGGCCCGTGCCCACCGTGCCCACGCGCACCGTGGAGCCGGAGGACGTGGAAACATAAAGCTGATCGCCGAAGATGGCCGCCTGGCGGAGATTGGCGACCGTGGTGCTGAGCTGCGTGGAAGTGGTCGCGCCCAGGGTGAAGTAACGCATCCCGCCCGCGCCGCCGCAGGCCCAGAAGTCCGTGCCATTGGTGGTCGCTGCACTGCGCGGATTGTTCGCCGGCGCGTAGTCCGTGAGGCCAGTCGTGGTGTCCACACTGCCCGCCGCGTCAATGCGCCCGATGGTCCGCGGCACCGCCGTGCTGGCTGTGCCACTGAGGGAAGTCGCGCCGCCTGTATTCGTCGCATAGCCCGTGAGCACCGCGAATTTTCCATCCGCCGACCGCGTGATGAGCCCCTCCGAAGTGGAAGTGCCGCTCGCGATGAGTTGCTTCTGCGCCCCGCTCACCGTCGCCGGCAGCGCGATGCTCTGCACCAGAGTTCCGGTGGGCGAAAACTCATCGAGGAAGACCGGATTACCCGTCACCACCAGCGATCCCGTGCCTGTGCCTATGCGATACACGACGACATTGCCTGGCGTGAGTGACGCGGCCATGGCGAGGCCCGCGGAGGCCAGGAGAGTGAGCAGCCCCCCGAGCACCGGCCTGGGCCGGAGGAGAGCGCCGCGATGGCGGATGATCTGAACTGTGGAAACGGCAGGACGGCGGGCGGCAGCGAAAGTCATGGAAGGCGCTAGTGGTTGAGAGGTTGTTAGCCCTTCCATCCATTCACACGCCGCCGCGCCATTCAATCATCCTGCGGCAACAATTCAGTCACGTCAGCCTGCGCAACGTTATTGACGCACAGTTGCGGCCCGCGCCTGACCATT
>JANOZA010000795.1:0-3724 GCA_031429155.1 Verrucomicrobiota bacterium
AACAATAGCGTGAACGCCATATCCTTGCAGGTCGATGGGAAAATCGTCATCGCCGGTACTTTTACGACCGTCGGCGGAGTGACCAGAAACCGCATCGCGCGAGTTCATGCAGATGGATCGCTCGACACAGGCTTCGATCCAAACACCAGTTGGTCCGGTGTGAACACAGTGGCCGTGCAGGAGGATGGCAAAATTCTCATGGGTGGTGATTTTGGCACTGTGGGAGGACTTTCGCGCAATCGTCTCGCACGGCTGAACGCGGATGGCACCCTGGATGCCGCCTTCGAACCAAATCCAGGCGGCGACGTCTATAGCCTCGCGCTGCAAGCGGATGGAAAGATCGTCATCGCTGGCTATTTCACGACGATCGGCGGCGTCACGCGCAACCGTCTGGCGCGACTAAATGCTGATGGCACCCTTGATACGGCGTTCGATCCGAATGTGGGCGGGATTGGTTTCGCCCAAGTCTATGTTTACACAATCGCGCTCCAGGCGGACGGGAAGATCATCCTCGGCGGCGATTTCAGCTTTGTCGGCGGCGTGACGCGTAATCGCCTCGCACGGGTCAACGCGAACGGCACGCTCGACACCGGATTCGATCCCGATGTCAGCAGTCCCGTCTCCTGCGTGCAAATGGATCAGCAGGGAAACATCTACGCGGGCGGCCTCTTCACCAGCGTAGGAGGAGTGACTCGCCTCGGCTTTGCCCGGCTGCACAATGACGCAGTCAGCGAGAGCCTTTCCAATACTGGCAGCAATAGCGTCCAGTGGCTGCGTGGCGGGGCTTCACCTGAAGTGCAAAGCGCGACGTTCGATCTCTCCACGGATGGAGGAGCCGCTTGGACGCCGCTAGGCACGGGCACGCGCATCCCGGGTGGGTGGGAGAAAACGGGCTTGAGCCTGCCGGGCAGCTATCTTCTCCGTGCCCAGGGCCGGATTTCGGGCGGCCAATACAGCGGCTCTTCGGGCTTGGCCGAGACGGTTTTTTCCTTTCCGCCCGCTCCCGAAATCGTCATCGAACAGCCCGCCGGTACTCAGATCGCCGACGGGGGTAGTGCGAACTTCGGTCTCGTCGCACCGGGCGGATATGCGACTCGCGTCTTTACGGTCAAGAACACGGGCCGTACCGAATTGACCGGACTCGGCATCGCGATAGATGGACCAGACGCAGCATTGTTCAGCGTGACGGCTCAGCCCAGGGCGCCAGTGAGCGGTCCGGCGGGAAGCACCACGTTTACTGTGCGATACGCTCCCGTCAGCAGTGGAGTGAAAACCGCAGCTTTGCATGTCTTCAGCAACGACAGCAATGAGGCACCTTACGACATCTCCCTTTCCGCCACGGATGCCCAGCCGGGTCAACTGGAAAACGGCTTCAATCCTGATACCGACAACACCGCTTATACCATCGCCGAGCAACCTGATGGAAAGCTCCTCATTGGTGGCGACTTCAATACCGTCGGCGGGATCGCCCGTCGCGGGATCGCGCGGTTGAGTCAGGACGGTGTGCTGGATGCAGGCTTCAGTCCTGTGCTCGGCAATTCTCAGAACATCGGTGCCTTTGCCGTGCAGCCGGACGGCAAGCTCCTCATGGGAGGGTATTTCCTGTCCTTGAACGGGGTGAACATCAGTCACCTTGCCCGGCTGAATGCAGACGGCACCGTGGATGGCAGTTTCAATGCAAACGCTGGTCCTTCGGTGTTTTGCATGGTCGCTCAGCCGGATGGCAAGGTTGTGGTTGGCGGCAGCTTCACCAGCATGGGTGGACCTGCCCGAAACCGTATCGCACGGCTGAATACCAATGGCTCGGCTGACCCTGTGTTCGATCCCAATGTGAACAACTCTCTCTATTGCCTTACGTTGCAGGCGGACGGGAAAATCATCATGGGCGGACGCTTCACCACCGTGGGTGGCGCACCGCGTGTCGGCCTCGCGCGCCTCCAGGAGGATGGATCTCTGGACGCAGGGTTCAATGCAAATCTGAATGCCAGTGTAAACTGCGTCGCGATTCAGGCGGACGGCAGGATCGTCATCGGAGGAGCTTTCACTTCGGTTAGCGGAGTGACGCGTAACAGTCTCGCGCGGCTCAACCTCGATGGCACCCTGGACACCGCATTCAATCCCGGTCTGAGTGACACAGGTCCCACGTCGGTGTCGGGTGTGGCGCTTCAGGCGGATGGGAAACTCATTGTCGTGGGATCATTCACGAAAGTGGGCGGATTGGCGCGCAACAGTATTGTCCGCCTCAATGCAGATGGAACCGTAGATTCCAGCTTCACGTCCTCCCAGGACTTCTATCTTCCAACCAGCGCCACGCTTCAAGCGGATGGCCGGATCGTCGTGACGGGCTACTTCGAATACGTCGGCGGCGTACCGCGAAACAGCATCGCCCGGTTGTTCAACGACACCGCCACGCAAAGCCTCACCGTCGCCAGCGCCACCCGCGTGCAATGGCTGCGCGGTGGCTCCTCGCCGGAGGCGCAGGATGTGGCCTTTGATCTTTCCGCAAACGCAGGCGCAAGCTGGACACCGCTCGGTTTTGGGACACGCATCGCTGGCGGCTGGGAAAAGACCGCGCTCACTCTGCCGACAACAGGCCATCTTCGCGCCCGCGCCCGGACTAGAGATGGTGGTGCCCTGTCCACCGGACTGGTGGAGACCATCACGGCGTTCAATCTGCTGACCCGCGATGCCGACGGCGACGGGCTGCTGGATTCGTGGGAAATCTCCCACTGGGGCACCATCGTGGGCCACTCGGCGCTGGATGATGCCGATGGCGATGGCTTGGTGGAACTAATCGAAGAGGCTTTCGATCTGAACCCAAAAGTGCCGGACGCTGCCGCTATGCCCGCAGTGACGAATGAAGGCGGCTTTCTCACCATCACCATTACCCGACGCGACGGCGTGAACTACACCGTGCAAACTGCCGGCACACTGTCCGGCACAGCATTCAACGCCGCGACGACCACCCTGACCATGAACAACCCCACTACTCTGAAAGTGCGCGACAACGTGCCCATCGGCACCCAACCCGCCCGATTTATGCGCGTGCTTGTGACGGCAGCACCTTAAGTTATACGGTAAAATTAAAATGTCCGAATCCCTCCCCACCTTCAGCGAATCCTGGCACCGCGTCGCCGCGCGGCGACTGCGGTTGCGCCGCGGAGTGGTGGTGCGGCGGCAGATGTTTCGCGGCGAGCGGTGGCATGTCATTGAGGATGACCTTGCTGGAAAATACTTCCGCGTTCGGCCGGATGCATGGGAGTTCATCATGCGCATGGACGCCGGGCTGACGGTCGAAGAGGCGTGGACGCAGTGCCTCGACCTCTTTCCTGAATCGGCTCCGGGACAGCAGGAGTGCGTGAACTTGCTTGGCCAGCTCTACCAGGCAAACCTTCTCCACTACGATGCCGGCGATGCGGGCGAACTTTTTCAGCGGCAGCAAAAACGTCAGCAGCGCGAGCTTCGGGGGAAGCTGCTCAATATTATGTTCCTGCGCATCCCCCTGCTGGATCCCGACAGGTTCCTCGTGCGGACACTGCCGTGGCTGGGCTGGCTGATTTCATGGATCGGAGCGCTGCTGTGGCTGGCCGTCGTCGGCATGGGTGCGAAGGTGGTGATGGACAACTGGCCGGCGCTGATGGCGCAGGGGAAGTCGGTGCTGGCACCGCAAAACCTCGGCTGGTTCTACCTCGCGCTCATATTCTCGAAGCTCCTGCATGAAATG
>JANOZA010000796.1:0-5563 GCA_031429155.1 Verrucomicrobiota bacterium
GGTGTGACCGCGAATTGATGTGCCAGGCGGCCAAATGCGGTGGAACACGGGCGTCTCGCCGGTGCCGGCCTGCGGTCATCTTGACCGCAGACCCATAGTGCGGTCGGGACGACCGCAAGCCAGCACAGCCGGGACGGCTGAGTTCCATCACATCAATTTGCGGTCGCACCCCTCGCCATAGGAGTCCCGCTTGGCGGCGGGGTCGAGCTTTCCGCCTATATTACTGCCGGCTACTTGAGTATTGGAAATGTTGGAGGGCTCGGCGATGCCCGTGCCACCAGCCGCGGTATGCCGCGATGAACAACGCACGCGGCCTTGTGAGAATCCACACAGTTCTGCGTTCAATTCGTCAGCAGCGCCAAAAGATGCCGCAGTTCCCCATCCACTTCGTCCGGCGTCGCCACCGTCTCCGCCACCACGGCCTCCAGGCTTTTCCGGAACCGCTGCCGCAGGCGATGCACCGCCACCTGCACGGCCCCGGCGGTCATTTGGAATCGCGGCCCCAGCGCTTCATACGCCGCCCCCTGTGGTCGTGCGGAAATGTAGGGCTGAAGCGCGGCGAAAAGCTCCGCTTTGCCGGACCCGGAATACTCTGCCTCCAAACGGCGCAGGGATTCCTCCAGGGTATCCAGCGCCCAGCGGCGGTCGAAGATGGCATCCGGCGTGGCCTCGTCCGCCGGCTCCAGCGCATAACGCTGCTCGGCAGTGATGGCGTCGAAGGACAACGCGGACGCCGTGCCGCCGCGCTTCTCCGCCGTACGGTGCCGCCAGTCCTGCACCATGTGATTCTTCACGCCCGCCAGCAGGAATGACCTCAGCTTGCCCTTCTCCTGATCCGCTGTCAGGAAATCGCCGCGCTCCAGGAGACGAGCAAAAAATCCCTGCGTCAGATCCTCCGCATCCTCGGTTCCCGCGCCCTGGCGCCGGATGAAGACATACACCGGATACCAGTAGAGCCGGCACAATTCCTCCAGCGCCTGCTGCGCCGAACGCTCATCCCCTGAGCGCAAATCAAGAATCAGCGTCCATCGCGTGGCCGGAAAGGCTGGATTCGCGGCTTCAGAAGGGTCAGACATTTCCAGTGATATTGCACACCCCCCGCTGAACAGCAATAATCGAATCCTCCTTCCGCAGTGGGCGTGAGGCGGGGATCTGAGATGGGCCAGTCATAAAGCGAACCCGGCACTGTGATTCTTTTCCTTCGCAATCATTTGAGAGGCGCGCAGTCTTCTGCGCTTATTGCTGACATGGACTATAACCGAACCCCTCACGCCCCCCCTCCGGGGCTGCTTCTCCGCGATGCCGGACTACTCATTCTACGCTGGTGCGCCGGACTGGCGCTCCTCTTTTTTCATGCCTGGGAGCAAGGCGTGCTTGGCTGGAAGCATGTGTGGCAAAAGGAGCCGTGGGCCTTTGCCGTGGAAATGGCTGACCGGGGATTTCCCCTGCCGGAAGTCGTGGCCGCGGTCGTCGTAGTGGCAGCCGCGCTCGGCTCGGTGTTCCTGCTGACGGGACTCCTCTGCCGGGTTTCGGCTGCCGTGCTGCTTGTATGCTCGCTGTGTGCCCTCTTTCTCTATGACAAGGTGCCGGATACTGCGGAGAAACTCATCCTCTACTCCGGCATCTACCTTGTGCTTGTGCTCTGCGGACCGGGCAGGTTCTCGATGGATGCACTGTTCACCGGACGGCGGGCGGCGCGGCGATGAACATCGTCGTCACAGGCACCGGTGGACGTCTCGGCGCCGCCGTGGCGCGGTTCCTGCGCGAACGGCACCGCGTGGTAGCCTACGACCGCAAAGCCATGGACCTCCGTGAGTCCGCTCAGATCACCGACCATCTCACGGGGCTGAAATTCGACGCCCTCATCAACTGTGCCGCCCTCACGTCTCCCGACTATTGCGAGCAGCACCCCGATGAGGCTCTCAGCGTGAACGCCGATGCCCCCGCTCTCATGGCCCGCGTCTGCCGCGAGAGCGGCGCAAGGATGATTCACATCTCCACCGACTACGTCTATGAAGGCACTAATCCTGGCCTGCGCCGTGAAAATGACTTCACGAATCCACTCGGCGTCTATGCCAGGACAAAGCTCGAAGGCGAGCAGCGGGTGCTTACCGAAAGCCCCGCACATCTCGTGGCGCGCACCTCATGGGTTTTCGGCCCGGACAGAACCAGCTTCGTGGATGAGATCATCGAGAAGGCGAAGAAAGAGCCGTCCGGCGGAGCCATCGGCGACAAGTTTTCCTCCTGCAGCTACAGCCTCGATATGGCGGAGCAGTTGGAGCGGCTGCTGCTGAACCCGGACGCCTCCGGCACTTACAACCTCTGCAACGACGGTCCGTGCAGTTGGCTGGAACTCGGTCAGGCTGCACTCGACTGCGTAGGTGAACTCGGCTGGAAACTGCGCTGCCCGACTTTGCAAAATCAGCGGCTCGCGGATATGAAATCATTCATCGCCCCGAGGCCGGTGAACACTTCGATGGACGTCTCCAGACTGGCAGACGCGACGGGGCTGAGGCCGCGACCATGGCGGGAAGCGTTGCGGGATTATTTGAAAACGTTTTACGGGCAGTAGTTGCCAATGGACAAGACGACCGGCCCGGGGAGAGTGCGCGGCATTCCGTGACTGAAGACACCGCCCAACCTGTGCGCCGCACGCTGGAGCCGCCGCCCCTGATTTTCGATTGGCGGCCGCAGCGTGGTGTGCGCCGCCGCCTTGCGGTGTGGCTGCTGGTGGTGGCCGCGGGCCATGCCGCACTGTTCTATCTTTTTCGCGTGGCACCGCCGCTGGCTTCGCGCAAACCGCCGCCGCAACATGCCGTCCTCTATCTTCCACCCGCGGATCCCGAAGTGCGGGCGCTGCTCAGTTCCGTGGATGACCGCCATCCGGGCTCAGTGTTGCAGTCGGAGGACTACTTCCTTCGCGCCGATATGGTCGCCCTGGCCAAAGTAACGCCTCGCTCCGCCGCCTCATGGGCAGGCCATGTGCCGGAACTGAAGAAATTCCAGCAGCCACTGGTCCCACAGCAACTCCCCGGAATGCTCGTGCCGGGCGATCCGCTGCTGCCGGAGTCGGAGCCGCCCCCGGCGATTTCCGAATCGGTGCCTGACGTGGCGAAACGTGTGCTTTCCGCAGTGATTGACGACTCGCCTGGAGGCCGCACCATCGTGCAACAGCCCGCGTGGCCTGACAAACTCGCCGATGACACCTGGCCCGCCAGCGGCAGCGTCCCCTTCATGCTTGGCGTATCCGCCGGCGGCCGGCCGGAATATTGCCTGTCACTCTCCCCCGCCACCGGAGTGGACCTCGAAGCGCTGCGCCGGGGACTGATGGGGATGAAATTCAGTGCCTCCAGCGGCGGGCTCCAGTGGCTAAAGGTAGCGGTGCGATGGTGAGCCCTGCGGCCCGGCATCTCACTTCGCGTATTGCTTCCACCATTCCTCGGCATCTTCAGCCGAAGGTTTCCCATCGGCGATCACCATGCGATAGCGTGAGACATACGGCGTGCCGGGTTTGATCTCCATGCCTCCGTCCAGCTGCGGTGCGAAACAGACAAACGGCTCTGTGGGATGCAGCCTCAGCGGCTGAGGAAACCGGAAATTCTGCGGGTGACAAAGAATGGTAATGCCAGCGACGGCACCGTCCACGGTGCCGCCGGCCCAGAGCCACCGGGCGTGGGATTCGTTGCCTTTGAGACGATCAGTGATGCCTTCCGAAGTGAGGAACCGGCAGTTGGCTGCGCCGTCCCACGAACGGTGCCCGCGAAACCCAAGACCGCCGTAGTGATACTTCGGCAACTTGAGCGGAGCCTCCCCGGCACACGTCTGAGTGCCCGTGAAATCGAGAACATAGCGCAGCGGCTTCTCCCCGGCGGTGCTCGCACGGATTTCCCAGGTCTCCAGCAGCACGGTCTTTGGCGGAGAGGAGAGGAGGTCCACGAACTTATGCCGCGCTTTGATCCCGGCGGCGCCGTCCTTTTCCCAGACATCGTCGAGCGCGACAAATTCCACCCGGCCCTTGTTGTCGCCCATGTTCCAGAAATCCGGCTTACGGTCTTCAAATTCAGTATGCGTCCACGCCCACCAAAGACCGTGGTGATGAATGTGGTTTGGCGGAAAGTCATCACTGACAAGTTTGCCCCCCGGCGTCAGCATGGGGTAAACATACCCGCCACGGCGGAACGCCTCTTTGATGTCAGGCCGCGGCAGCGCAGCAGGCTCGGCCTGATAGCGGAACATCTCGCGATCACCGGCGCGGAAGATGACCTGATTGCCCTCGCGCTTCGCCGTGACCGGCGGACCAGCGAAGGCGGTGACAGTGAGCAGAAAGAGTATGGAAAGGCATCGGATCATGCCCCACGGGAAAGTGAAATCCGCACAGAGCAACCCCCGCATTGACGCTGGCGCCGGGGCGCTCGCGATGCCGCCGGGGGCTCGCGAACTTGTCTCAGATAAGGCATCCGGACACTGGCGCTTTCATTGCGATCCCCGGCATCTGCCTTTACTGCCAGTCACGCTCAAATTGCCAGACAAGCGCCTTAAAGTCCCGTTGCGGAGCGCGTGGAATCAACCCGGTTGCATCGCGTACGGCTTGTGCCGGCGCAGGATGCCTTTGTCGAAGGTGGCGAACTGCCGGCAGCCGCGGCTGCGGGCACCACGAACGAGAAGTTCATCCGCAAGGTCGGCACCGGCGCGAATGGCGTGCAAGGAAGCCCGCAGCCGCACTTCGTCTTCAAACATAAGATTGTGAATTGTCGTCCGTCTGGCGAAGTTTTCCGCGACCTCCGCCGCGGTCCAATCATAGAGATCCCGCAGCCCCCAGTCCGTTTCCGCGAGCACAAGGTCGGCGACGAAGCAGGTGGCCCCCTTGCGGTTCAGCAGACGGAGCACGGCGCGAAACTGCGGCCCGTCGTCCTGCGCGAGGTAGCGGACCAGCACATTGGTATCCAGCGCCGTCATGGAATGGAGCGTTGCTGACGCCGCGCGGCGCCCTGCCTGATGGACGATGCGGTCTCCTCCCCGCTGCGCGCCTTGCGCTGCGGCTTGCGGGGAAAAGTCCCTGCGAGGCTGGCAAACGTGGCTGCTTTGGACGTCAGGACGACACGCCCGCCCTGCTCGATCTCATAGACAAGTGACGCGAAAGGCACGAGGCCCAGCGCGTCCACCACGGCTTTTGGAATAGTCGTCTGGTTCTTGCGGGTAAGAGTCGAGGTGGTCATGAGGACAAAATGCCGGGTTTCCCGCAGGGCGTCAAATTGTATCCGCCGGGCCACGGCTCCCGCGTTGCGGGTTGCGGCTCACACCGAAGCGAACTGCAAGTTCGCGTTCCGTCATCAAGTGTTTGCTATTCCCCGCCGGTGCCGTATCGCATCCGCACACCCGGCAATAGTCGGGCCGGAGCTTAAGAACTCCACAACGAGCGGCTGTGTCCACCGCAAGCGACACCCTGACCATATGGTCCGGGGTCTGCTGGCGAATGTCCAGGCTGCGGCTTGCCGTTGGCTAAAGGCCGGCGGGGTCGCCTCGTTGCGGCTTCTTAAGCTCCGGTCCGCCTGGCGCAGAGTGC
>JANOZA010000797.1:0-2953 GCA_031429155.1 Verrucomicrobiota bacterium
GAAAACGGACCGCAGCCTCACGAACCCCGCCGGCAATGAAAAACCGAAACGGAAATTGGATGGTCTGGAATTCAAGTCCGACAGGCTGCTAGTGCTCCGGAACCACCACCGCCTTGAACCGTTACAATTGGCGGCCGTAAATAGCCGGCACCGGCGTTTGTGATTGTCGCACCCACCAGAAAACCGCTCTGGATCACCGGTTGAGCAGTAGCCTGAATGTTTTGAGCGACAGCCGTGGTGCCAAGCGCACACCATACAAATGTAATCCCTATGAGACGTAACGGTGGTTTATTCATGGCTCCAGGCTGCGATTGTTGGGAGGATGCGTCAACTGTTTTCCAACGGCAACTCCCGCTTTGCGCCGGTTATTACCAGCGGCTATACCCGACCTGTGAACCAAGCCCTCGGGAAGCCCAGACCAGCACGAGCCAGAACCCTCCAGCCGCTTCCGATGCTGGAGAACGGCTATCGTCTGACCACTGCTGAGTTTCTCCGCCGCTGGGAAGCGCTGCCGGACATCAAGCACGCTGAACTCATCAATGGCATCGTCTATCTGCATCCTCTCCGTCGAGCGGATACACATTGCGAGCCGCAGGGTGCAGTGAGCGGGTGGCTCGGCTACTTTGCCGCCCAAACTCCCGACGTCAAAGTCTATGCCAACCCCACCCTCATCCTCGACCGGGACAGCACTCCGCAACCGGACTCCGTGCTTTGCTACACGCCGGCCAAAGGCGGCAGGGCTCACATCAACAAGAAAGGCTACCTCACCGGCGCGCCGGAGTTGATCTGCGAAATTTCCTCCAGCAGCGCCTCGCTCGATATGAATGCCAAGCTCGCCAATTACCGGCGCGCCGGCGTGCAGGAATACATCGTGTGGCTCACCGGCGAGAATCGCCTGTGCTGGTTCGTGCTCGAGGATCGCGATTACATTCCGCTCACTGAGCGCGCCGGCTTGCTAAAGAGCCGCGTCTTTCCCGGCCTCACGCTTGATGTCAAAGCCCTGCTGGCGATGAACGGCGCACGGGTTTTGTCAGTGCAGCAGAGATACTTGAAAAAGTAGCGCGGTGACACCATCGCAGCGCATCCATTACTGTGCGACAGATGTACGACGGCGGTGGAATAAGAATCCTGGAGAAGTAAAAAATCAACCAGCCAGACCGGCGAAGAGAGCCGTCACATCCACGCTCACCGGCAGACTGGCGCATTGCACGGACTGTCCGACGCCGATGCTCTCCACCGCGGCATAGCCCGTGCCGGCGGGCTGGCGGTGGACCTCGATGCAGCGGGCGGGGACGTTCACGATCCAGTATTCCTCCACGCCGGCCTCCGCATAAATTTCCGCCATCTCGCGGTCGTCGGCGAGGGTGCTGATGGAAACTTCCACCACGAGCGCGGCAGTCGTCGGGTGCTTTTGGAAATCCTGCCGGTGCCCGGCGACGACGGAGACATCCGGTTCGGGTTCGGAGTCGGCGAAGGTGAGCGGGTCTTCCTTGCGCACCCAATGGGTGGTGCGGAGGGCGTCCTTGAACAATTCGGCGAGATAATCAGAGACCTGCGTGTGGAGAATGGATTTGGACATTTTTTCAATGATGACTCCTCGGATGAGTTCGGCGCGCGCGGGCGCAAGGTTGTCGCGGATCATGCCGTGCCACGCGGCCACGGATAGCGGCAGGGCGCGCTGGTGGAATCCTGGTGCTTTGAGCTGTGCAATCATGGGGCCGAAAGTATGAGCAAATGCGCTGCACGCAAGTCCCGCCTGCCCGTCCGCAAGGACCGCGATTGTGCGCTGGCGGCAGTGGATTGGCCCGCAACAGTCCGTCGCCCCATCCTGTATCCACCCGTCATGAACCGCCATCTCACCGCCGCCCTTTCGCTTTTCGTCTTCCACTTTAGCGCCTCCGCGAAGGAACTGGAAGGTGTCTATAAACCAGCGCAGGATCAGTGTCCGTCCGTGGAGGAGGCGATCAAGAAGATGAAGGTGCCGGACGGCTATGAGGTGCGGAACTTCGCCAGCGAGCCGATGATCATCAACCCCGTGGCCATGACATGGGATCACCGCGGGCGGCTCTGGGTGGTGGAGCTTTACGAATATCCCAGCGGCGCGAAGACTCCGAACGAATACTCGAAGATCTCGACGGATGAGAAATTCCGCCCGGTCGTGAAGACGGATGCCAATTCCCCGCGCGACCGGGTCATCATTCTCGAGGACACCGACAACGACGGCAAAGCCGACAAGCGGACCGTTTTCCTCGAAGGCCTCAATCTCGCCACTGCCATCCTCTGCGGCTACGACGGCATCTTTGTCGGTCAGGCACCGAATCTGTTCTTCTTCCGCGATGCCAACGGCGACGACAAAGCCGACGAGTATAAGACGGTGCTCACTGGCTTCGGTCTGGAGGACCGGCATGAACTTCTCAACAGCTTCACGTGGGGCCCGGACGGCTGGCTTTACATGACCCACGGCGTGTTCACTCACAGCAAGGTCCGTCGCCCGGAGCAGAAGCCGGAGGAGGGTTTCACGCTGACTGCGGGGGTCTTCCGCGTGAAAATTTCTGCGGGTAGGGCGGGCGTCCCGCCTGCCCCGGATGGCGTCCCGCCGTCCGGCATTCCGTCCGGCGGGACGCCGAACGGGGCAGGCCAGAGGCCCGCCCTACCCGATCCCCGCGCCGCCGACTACGAAGTCTATGCCGACGGCACGAGCAATCCGTGGGGCGTGGACTTCGATGCCCGCGGCAATGCCTTCGTTTCCGCCTGCGTCATTGATCACCTCTTCCATATGGCTCCCGGCGGGATCTATGCGCGTCAGGGCGGAGCGCCGGAAAATCCCTACGCCTACGAACTGCTGCCCAGCATTGTGGACTTCAAACACTTCCGCGCCGCCTACGCCGGCATCCAGATTTACCAGGGCGGCATCTATCCCGCCGACACCCACGGCCACCTCTTCATCGGCAAC
>JANOZA010000798.1:0-2622 GCA_031429155.1 Verrucomicrobiota bacterium
TGGGTCGGTGCAGGAAACCGCCAGCCCATGTGTAACCCCCTCATTTTCCCCATACTTACGCCCACTGCACAGGGGAGAAGGACCGGCAGGCGGACCGCCAACTTGGACTTCACCCCACCTGCCGAGCTGCCATATTTCGAGCCGGCATCACCCCAGTCCGCGCCTGCCCTTAAAAACATCTTGCCACCCCGCCAGCCATCCGGCATTCATCACACAAATCATCCACCCGAAACCCACCGCCATGAACGACCGCGACCAACGCTCCTACGACCGCCTCCTTCGCGTCCAGACCTTCGGCATTGAGAACACCGCCGACTTCTCCGCCACCAGCAAAGCCCGCATCCACTTTGCCAACGTGGACCAGCATATTAAAGACCTCGACACCGCCAAAGCCGGCCAAAAACCCGCCCGCGTCAGCAAAGAAACCCTCCTCGAAGAACTCCGCGCCGACCTCAAAAACATCTCCCGTACCGCCCGCGCCATCGCGCTGAGCGATACCACCTTCGCCTCCACCGCCTACCGCCTCCCCGAAAACCCCGCCGAAAGAGAACTCCTCACCCTCGCAGACAGCGTCCTGGCCAAATTCGAGCCAGCCCCCGGCGACTCCGCCAAAGTCCTCGCCGACAAAACCGCCCTCGCCGCCCGCTTCATCGCCTACGAACTCCCCTCCGACTTCATCGCCGACCTCCGCCACGACCTCGACGCCATCCGCCAGACCACCCAATCCAACCAGGGTGAAACCCTCGACGGCGTAGAAAACACCGGAGCCATCGCCGAAATCCTCCCCCGCGCATCCAAAGACGTCCAGGAACTCGACGCCACCATGCACAATAAATACGCCGCCCACCCCGAAAAACTAAAAGCCTGGCGCAGCGCCAGCCGCGTCGAACGCGCCCCCGTGCGCGAGAAGAAGGTCGCCCCCGCCGGCGGCACCACAACACCGCCCGTCGCATAGTTGTCACTGAAGGTTATACCCGGCGTGGAAGCAGATGCGTTCCCTCGACTACCAGCGCACCATCATCGCCTACCACGGCTGCGACGAATCCGTCGTCCGCCGCGCCCTCCTCACCGGTGAGCCGCTGGCCAGCAGCGAAAACGATTACGACTGGCTCGGCACCGGCATCTACTTCTGGGAATTCGGCCCCGAGCGCGCCCTTGAGTGGGCCATCGAAGTCAAAAAGCGCAACCCTCGCCGCATCCGCCGCCCCTCCGTCATCGGAGCCGTCATCAATCTCGGGCATTGCTTCGATCTCCTCGACACCCGCTACACCGCCATTCTCTCCGAGGGCTACGCCACCTATCATCGCAGCGCTGCCGGCGGTCTTCCCGTCAACACCGGCCCGCTCCACCGCCTCGACTGCGAAGTCATCAATAGCGTCATCCCCCTCATCGAAGCCGCGCACCACCACCCCATGCAAACAGTCCGCGGCTCTTTCCACGAAGGCCCGCCCGTCTTCCCTGGCTCAGAAATTCGCTCCAAGTCCCACATCCAAATAGCCGTGCGTGACACCGCCTGCATTCTCGGCTACTTTCGCCCGCCAACACCCACCGCCGCCCGCCATGACCACCACTAAGCCCAAGACCCGCAGCGCCACATCCAGTTCCAGCAACGGCAAGGCTGCCATCAAGTCCTCCGTGCCACCGGGATACGTCCCCGATGCCGTTTTCGACCGCGTGCGCCAACAACTCCGCACCATGACCCCCGCTCAATTCCGCCGCCACCTGGTCAAATGTGGCATCATTGATAAACAGGGCGGACGGATCGGCCCGGCGGAGTGAAGCCGCGAGGAAGGAACAAACGACCATCTGCCTGCAATGGATTTCACGGCCTATGCGGATCAAATGTCCGTTCACCAGCAGAATCTTGAGCGGCAGGCTCAAATCGGTGAACCTGCTGTAAGTCATGATTTACTCACGGAAGCTGTAGCCGCCGCCGCCCTGCACCGCACTGCGTAGGCGGAACATTTGGAAGCCACGAGTGACCCGGATAACGAATCATGGCCGGAATGGTATCGGTTGCTCCATGGTATTCACTGCCGCTCATCCCCGCGCGCGCGTTTTCCGTCAAGCGCCGCGCGCCGCTTCCGCCGCCGCGGGCGAACACGCCCCAGCATGGGAACTCAGCGCTCCGTGCGCCGCTTCCGCTGAATAAATAAGATTCTACTCGCCAATTGCCACGTCGTCTGCCAGTCTGCGCGCCGTTAAAAAAATCCATGCCGTAACACTCGTCTCCTTTCACATCACCCTTTGCGACCATCCAAAGGGCTTCTGGGCTGCTACCAAAACCGCGAATTTTTTCAGCCCTATCGAAGGATCAAAGCCTGTCGCGCCAGCCGGCGCGGCTTGGCCGCGCTTCTTCGATGGGCGCTTCGCGGTGCCTGGTAGCAGGGCGCGAGATCAGGTCGCGCCCTTTGCTGTAAAGGCAGCAGGCTCAGAGGCCACCATCGTGGCCGGAATGGTGAAATCCCCACCACTCCCAACCCAACGCCATGTCTTTCCCAAGCCTCACCTACACTCTCCGCCTGTTTTGCCGCGTCACCTGCTGCGCCCTCATGCTCTCCGCCGCGACCCGATCCAGCTCCGCACAGGGTGGTGCTCCTGCGAATGACCGCTTCCAGTGGG
>JANOZA010000799.1:0-2453 GCA_031429155.1 Verrucomicrobiota bacterium
AGTTGTTTTTCAGGAAATCGCGGGTCCCGAGGCAATCGCCGGAGGTCACTTTCCCGGCATTGATTTGTAGCTTGAGAGTATCGAACTCCGCCCAAGCATCGGCCATGCCTTGTCCGATAGCCTCTTTGATTTCGGGCGTGAGTTTGTCGGGATCGAAGGTAATGCCCGCGCCGATGCCGAGTTTGGCGAAACGTGCCATGAGTTCCTTTTCCGAGGGATGGGTGGGGCAGAACTGGAGGTAGAAATTCAGCAGGCTGAAAAACTCCAACGAGGTCTTCTGCGTCACCGGGGTGAGCGGTTTTGGAAAATCAATCGCCGGAGAAGCCTTGGGCGCGGGCTGGCCGAGGAAGGCGGAGAGCGGTTTGACGATGTATTGCTTCTGGATCGCTTTGACGTTTTCAAGGTCGTCCGCATTGATGAGCTGCGTGCGGAACTGCGCGGAGGCGATGGATGTTTCGCAGCGGATAACTTTGGTAATGCCGGGAGGTTTTTCTCCCTGCCAATCGGGGCCGGTAATCATGAAACTGCCGCCGTCGTTCCCCGTGGTGCGGCTGCCGAGGTAATCGAAGTTATGCGTGTATAGGTCGATCAGTTGCAGGCTCCAATAACGGTCCTTCGCGATGGGCGGCACGGTGAAGACGATGGGTTCAGCGCGGAAATCGAGGCCGATCCATGAGTAGGGCGTGTCGGAGTTCGGCGTCTGGATGGCCTTGTCTTCGGGCGTGAAAACACGGGGGATATTGAATAGCGTGTTGTAACGCGCTTTGTATTCCGGGTTCCCCTTGTCGGTGAAGTAGGAGTATTGGACACGCAGGTTGTCCACCATCGGGAAGCCATAAATGTAGGCCTCCTTGGCGATGGCGCGGGCTTCGGCAGGAGTGGATTCGGCTGCGTGCGCGGATGCAATGACCACGGCGCAAAAGAGCGCGGCGGCGAGGAAGGATTTGGTGTTCATCTTGTGGATTTTGAATAGGAGCTAGCGGAGGAAACAGGGGACCGGGTGGTAATCAGTGAGGCAATATGAATTTGAACGGCTCGGCTGGTTTGACGTTCGCGGTCTGGTCGCCGCCGAGATCGGGGTTGCCGACGAGGGTGAGCTTGCGGGCTCCGGAGCCTTCCTTGAAATCGAGGCTCGCGAGTTTCAACCAGACGGGGCTGGGGCTGGCGGTGTCCTCGAAGTAGTAAACGAGATTCTTCTGATCGCTCACCGTCCGCCAGATGGTCGGCGCGATGTTGGGTGCGTCCGGGGCGCTGATCCCGCGCGGCACGCTGGTGTTGCGGATGACGCTGAAGACCGTGGCCACCGCCTCGCGTGGATCGGCGGTCTGGGTGCAGGCGTTGATGTAAAAAGACGCCCGCACAAAGCGATCCGCCGCGCGATGCGTGCCCGGCATCATCACCGTGCCGCCGATCTGTTTCCAGTAGGTGTTCAGCGCGATCTGCTCGTCGTAAACGGGCGAGTTCGTCATCACCTGATACTGCTTTCCGTGGTGGATGACGAGCTTGCCGCCGACATACTCGAAGATCGCGGAATCGCCCGAGGGATCGCTGATGGAGAGATGGATCGTGCCGGGTTTTCCTTCCGGGGAAAGCACGGGCACCATGCGGAAGGACTCCTTCCGGTGCGCTTCGACCGCTTCCGCCGTGGTGGCGAAGTTGTCCAAGGCCCACTGGACCCAGGCACCGATGACCAGGGTGGGACGTTCATCGCCCTCCGCCTTGGGATACTCCGCCTCGCCGAGGTAGAGGAGATTGGCGACCAAGCCCTTTTCGTTGAGTCCGTCCGTGGAAAACCCGTTATAGGCGGAGGTGACAATGCTGCCGTGTTTGCTGGTCCAGTCGAAGGATTTCCCCGCAAGTCCGCCCTGACGGGCCATGCCGCGCGGGAAAACCCAGAGGTCGGACTGCGTGTTGAAAACCCAGTCCATGGACCGGCCGGTGATGGTCTGGCCGTCCTTGCCGAAATAGACGGCGCGGGTGCAGGCGGATGCCCGGTGAAACAGCGTGGTGAGGACCGCGACGGCGAGGATTGAGGCGGTGAGGATGTGTGTTGTTTTCATGGTTCGGTTGGTTCGATGGAGAGTAGTCATGCTTTCGGCGGCTTGGATTTCTTTGGGCGCGGTAAATTCTTTAGCTCCTGCACTGTTTTTTCAAACTCCGCATCGATCCGCTGCGGTTGCGCATCCAGTAGCGTCCGGCACCGCGCATATTCACATCGAGAATCTTCTGGTAGAAGCGCCGCTCGGAGGAGCGGATGTCACGGATGCGATCCAGTTGCTCGTCAAAGTAACTTTACTTCGTTGCGAATAACTGTTGTGCAGACCCCTGATATCTGTCATCAGTGGCATGTGCTTCCGGCGGCGGCTCCTGCCCTGCCGTAAGGACGAAACCTCACCAACACAAAAACAAAACCAGCCGCAGCCAAGCAGCGGCTCTCAAAAAGATGAAAGCAC
>JANOZA010000800.1:0-5739 GCA_031429155.1 Verrucomicrobiota bacterium
CCTTTTCCTTGAGCATGCGATCCCAGTCTTCGCGCAGAGTGTCCACTGCCACGTGGCGGTTCATGTCCACGCTGCCGTGGATGGAACTGTTGATCCCAATGACACGGGCTTCGAGATCGAAGAGCGGCCCGCCGCTGTCGCCGCCGATGAGCGGGCAACTGCTGAAAATGGCTCCATCGAGATCCCGCCGCCAGATACGGCCCGTGCGGACTGGCGGGCGGCGTTCAAAGCTGAATCCTCCCGGGTGCCCCATCGCCACGCACCAGTCGCCCAGCTTCATCTTGTCGGAACTGCCCATTTCCACCGCCGGCCACTCGCCTTCCTCCGTGATTTTCGCGAGACCCGCGTCAGTGACGCGGTTGGCTCCCAGCGCCTTGCCCTTCACTTTTTTGCCATCGGGAAAGGTGATGGTGAGATTCTCCCCCGTGGCGGCCGTGACGTGAGCGGCGGTCAGAATCAGCCCGTCCTTTTGCACAATGACACCGCTGCCGCTGCCGGGTTTGCCGGAATCGTCGGACGTGATCGCCACCACGCTGCCCATGACCTTTTGGGCTACGGCCTGCACCTTGGCCTGCCGCGCTTTGAGTTCGTCCATCGTATCCGCGCGCAGGGTTGGAGCGGCGGAAAGGACAGCGGCAAGGAGAACGAACGGGTATCGGCACATCTTCATAGCGTAGTCAGCGGGGGTGAGAATCGCGGGATCGTAACGCAGGCTGTGTGCCAGGGCAAGGTCCGCGATGGAAAAGAGCGAACCTTTTGCAGTGACGGCCCCGGAGCCAGCCGGGCAGAGCCGGCGCCGCCCTTCCAGTCCCAGCGGCTCATGGCTGCCCTGGAGCCGGTGGTCGGATTCGAACCGACGACCTGCGCATTACGAATGCGCTGCTCTACCCCTGAGCTACACCGGCGCGCCCTGGAACGCGGGGCGCGAAACTGGCGGCGAATACCGGAGTGTCAAGCGGCGCGGGATGTTCCGGGTCGGACGGCAGCCCGGTTGCCTCCACTTGCCGCGCCCGCCGGACGATCACAACATGACGCCCATGAATGCCCGACTCTTGCTTGTACTCCTTCCGGCCCTGTGTCCGCTCTCGCTGCGGGCGGCGGAGAATCCCGCTGCCGTCAGCAAGCCGGCACCGCAGTTTCAGTATAAGTCCGAGGGCATCGAAGTCCCGGCGGCCACGGCGGATGAGCCGAAAGTGCAGGCGTTCGGGCCGGATTCGATCCGCGCGGCGCGGAAGTATCTCGACGACGGCGCACACCACTGGGTGAGGGAGAAATCGTGCATCGCCTGCCACAGCACAGGCAGCTACATGGTGGAACGCCCGGTGCTGACGCCGCTGCTCGGCAAGCCGAGCGCGGAGGTGCTGGCGGATTTTATAGACAACATCCCAAAGCCGGACGCCAAAGAGGACACCAACGCCTTCACGTCCGTGTGGCGCAGCGCCGGCCTCGCCTCATGGGACCAGCACGTCACCGGCAAACTGAGCGAACACACTGGGGTTTCATTGCAGCGCACGATGTCGCGCCTGGAACCGGAGGGCTTTTTCAAGACCTACAGCGAGGTCGAGATTCCCTACATCACTACGGACTTCGAGCTGACCGTGCAGGCGGCGCGCGCCGTGGTCACCGCGCCGGGCTGGCTGGCGAACCTCAAGGATGCCGACACGCTCGACCGCGTGGCGCGGATGAAGAAATTCCTCGCCGCGCACGAGCCGGTGAATGATTACGAACTCGCATTCAAACTCCGGCTCGCCGCGCTGATGCCGGAACTGGTCCCACCGCCGCAGCGAGATGCGGCGACGGCGATGCTCTGGCGCCTCCAGCAGGCCGACGGCGGCTGGTCCACCCGGCGCATGTCGCCTATCATGAAATGGCACGAAGCCGTGGACGCCAAAACCGTCGCCATGATCGAAGGCGAACCCGATGCCGCGAGTCCCGCGAGCGATGCTTACATGACCGCCTTTGCCATCATCCTCCTGCGCGAGAGTGGCGTGCCGGCGAGCGAGCCGCGCATTCAAAAAGGCGTGGCCTGGTTGAAACAGAATCAGCGCGTCAGCGGCCGCTGGTGGATGAAGTCACTCTACCGGGACACCTTTCACTACATCACCTACATCAGCACCGCGCAGGCCCTGCGCGCCCTCGCGCTCTGCGGCGAAGTGCCGAGGCTCGACTGACGGCCCGACCATACCCAAGGTCTCTTTCGCATCATGAGGTTTACAGCGAAAGAAAGCCGCTATGAAGGACGAATACTATCCATGCTGCCTGCCACTACGCTGCGCCTCCGCCTTTCGTTCCTCACACTTTTTGTATGCGCCGCGCCCGTGGCTGCGGAGTTCACGCCTGCCACCCGGCAATTTCTCGATGCGCACTGCGCCGACTGCCACGATGCGGATGAGAAAAAGGGCGGCCTCGACCTCACCGCGCTGAAGTCGCAATTCACCGATGCGGAGACGTTTGCGATGTGGCTGAAAGTGCATGACCGCATCGAGTCCGGCGAGATGCCGCCGAAGCAGAAGGCGCGTCCGACGGCGGGGGAAAGTGCGGCTTTTCTCGCGGAGCTGGGTGGCTCGCTCGTCGGCGCGGAGCGGGCGCGGACGCAGGACGGGCGGACGCTGATCCGCAGGCTTACGCGGGGCGAATACGAGAACACGATGCGCGATCTTTTCGACATGCCGGGGCTGGCGCTGGCGGGCGAGCTGCCGCCGGATGGCTCGGCGCATGGCTTCGATAACAACGCGGAGGCGCTCGATATTTCGCATGTGAATGTGGCGAAGTATGTGGAGGCGGCGGACAAGGTGTTGGACCTCGCCATCGCCACGCAGCCGAAGGCGCCGGAGGTGCGGAAGGTGCGGCTCTCGCTGGCGCAGCCGGGCGGCTTCGTGGCGCATGTGCTTTTGAATGGCGACGGTGTGCTGCTGCGCGACATGAAGCCGGATCCGGAGTTCCCGCCCGCGGGCGAGACGACGCACATTGATGAGGGCGCGCATGAGCGGATGGGGACGTTTGAGCGCGGCAGCACGGTGGGGCTTTTCCGCCACGAGGATGAATCTTTCAGCCCATACTTTGCGGCGCAGGTGACGATCTATCCGGGGCGCTATCGGGCGCGGTGGAGCGTGTGGAGTTTTGGCTGGGATAAAGGCGCGGTGCTCCCCGCGCGCGGCACGGAGGCGGCGCGGCTCGCGGTGGTGCAACTCACGGGCGACGGGCGCGGCGGGCAGCATCCGAGCTGCGTGCTGGGCTATTTCGACGCGCCTTCGCTGAAGCCCATGGAGCACGAGGTGAACGTGTGGCTGAACGTGAATGAGATTTTCGGTTTCAACGCGGCGTCGCTCGCGCCAGTGGCGAATTATTCGCGCAAAGGCCACGCGATGGCGTTCACCGGGCCGGGCGTGGCGGTGGATTGGCTGGAGGTTGAGGGGCCGCTCCATGACTCGTGGCCGACGCGGGCGCACCAGCAGCTTTTCGGCGACCTGCCGCTGGAACAGTGGAAGGACGGTGAAGTTCGGAAAGAAGGGCCGCCCGTGCGGAAAAAAGTGCCGCAGATCGGCGCGGGACGAAATCGTCCCGATTCAGACACGGGCTTGTGGACGGTGCGCAGCAATGAGCCGCTCGTGGACGCGGACAAGCTGCTGCGGGCGTTTCTGCCGGAGGCGTTCCGGCGTCCAGTGGAGGAAGCGGTGATCCAGTCCTACGTCCTGCGCGTCGAGGAGCGGCTTAAGGCGGGCGATTGCTTCGAGAGCGCGATGCGCTGGGCGTATCGCGCGGCGCTGTGCTCGCCGGTTTTCCTCTACCACATTGAGCCGCAGAAGCTGGATGACCACGCCCTCGCCTCGCGCCTCGCGTATTTCCTGTGGTGCTCGATGCCCGACGCACAGCTCTCCGAACTCGCCGCCACCGGCAAACTCCGCGCCTCGCTCCGCGCGCAAGTCGAGCGGATGCTCGGCGACCCGAAATCGCAGCGGTTCACCGACGACTTCCTCGGCCAGTGGCTCAAGCTCCGCGCCATCGCCGCGAACGACCCGGACAAAAAACTCTACCCTGAATTCAATCCGTATTTGCAGGACTCGATGGTCGCCGAGACGCGCGCCTACTTCCGCGAACTGCTCGCAAAAAACCTCGATGCCACGCACCTCGTCCGCTCGGATTTTGCCATGCTGAATGAGCGCCTCGCCACGCACTACGGCATCCCCGGCGTCAGCGGGCCGCAGATTCGCCGCGTCGCGCTGCCCGCCGATTCGCTGCGTGGCGGCTTCCTCACGCAGGGCGCGATTTTGAAAGTCACCGCCAACGGCACGACCACCTCGCCCGTGCCGCGCGGCGCATTTGTCATGGATCGCCTGCTCGGCCAGCCGCCCGAGCCGCCGCCGCCGAACACTCCCGCCGTCGAGCCAGACGTGCGCGGCGCGACGACTATCCGCGAGTTGCTCGACAAGCACCGCGCCGATCCGTCCTGCGCCGGCTGCCACGCGAAGCTGGATCCGCCGGGCTTCGCGCTGGAGGCGTTCGATGTCATCGGCGGCTTGCGCACGCGCTACCGCAGCATCGGTGCCGGCGACAACCCGCCGCGCGGCGGGATCGACCCGTTCATCGGCATCGCCTTCAAACTCGGCCCCGCCGTGGACGCGAGCGGCGAGCTGCCGGACGGACGCAAGTTCGCCCACATCCGCGAACTCCAGGCCCACCTCGCCGCAACCCCCGCGCCGCTGCTGAAGAACCTCGCGCAGCAATTTGCCACCTACGCCACCGGCCGCCCCGTCACGTTCAGCGACCGCTCCGAAATCGCCGCCATCGTCGCCCGCACGCAGAAGCAAGGCGGCGGCATCCGCACGCTCATCCACGAGTTGACTGGGAGCGCACTTTTCCAAACCCGATGAAACCACTGCTCCTGCTCCTGTTCAGCCTCTCCGCCGCTTTTGCCGGCGAGGAAAATGTGACCCACCGCGTGACCGGACTTTTTTCCCCGCAGCGTGAGGCGGCCTTGCGCACGGCGATGGAAAAGCTGCCGGGCGTGAAGCTGGTGAGCGTGGACTTCGAGCACGCGGAGGCGGTGTTTGCCTACGATGCGAAGGCGGCTTTCAAGGACACGAAGCCGGAGCAGGTCGTCGAGCGTTTCAACGACTTGCTGCGCAACGCCACGCGCCACACGCTCGGCATCGCGCCTCTGGCTGCGACACCGAAGGACAAACTCGCGCGCCTCGAAATCGCCGTCGCGGGCTGCGATTGCCCGGCGTGCGGGCTGGCGGCTTACGAGAGCATTTTCAAAATCGCGGGCGTCGCGGCGGCGACGGTGAACTTCAAAGACGGGCGCATCGTCGCGCTCGTGGATGCTGAAACAACCAACCGCGCGGCGCTGGAAGCCGCGCTGAAAGAACGTGGGGTGGAAATGAAAGCGCCTCAGCCCGCGCCGCCGGCCAAGTAATTCGCTCAACTCACCAAGCTCATGACATCCATCACACTTACACCCGCGCTCAATCGTCGCACTTTCCTGCGGGGCGCAGGCATCACGCTCGCGCTGCCCTTTCTCGAAGCGATGCTGCCGCGCCTGGCCACTGCCGCGACCGAGGCCGCGAAGCCGAGGCGCATGATTTGCATCGAGACGAACATGGGCATCATGCCGCAATTCTTTTTCCCGGAGAAAGCGGGCGCGGATTACGCGGCGACGCCGTATCTCGAAAAGCTCGCGGCGCATCGCAAGGCGATGACCGTCTTTTCCGGCGTCAGTCATCCGGGCGTCACCGGCGG
>JANOZA010000801.1:0-2401 GCA_031429155.1 Verrucomicrobiota bacterium
CAATCTGCACGCCGGCATTTTCATCCGCCGCTGTAACGCGGAGCCGGTAACTGTTGAACTTCGCTGGCTGGGCGATGGAAAATTCGCGTCGCACCGCCTGCTCGCGGAAGGCGGGAGTTTCCTGCCAATCCAGCCGCGTCCAAGTGCGGCCATCATTGGAGCCCAGCAGCTCCAGCGTGCGCGGCAGGCGTTCTTTTTCGCGGCAGACGACGGCATACGACGTCACGCGCGATTTCCGTCCGTCAGCATACTGACACTGAATCCAACTCGTCGCGGTCTTGTCCAGCCACGCCGTTTTCTCATCGCGGTCGAACGCCTTGATCGCGGCCATCGTCGCATCCGCAGCGCCGCTGGCGGTGATTTGGGCCATGCCCGCCTGAGCATAGTAGGCGGTGTTGAAAGTGAAGTTTGCCGGGCGTCCCTGGCCGGCAGTCATCAAGTCTTCCAGCGCGGTTTCGACTGCGGCTTTCGCTCCCTTCTTCAGAACCAAATACGAATGACCCTGCGCGCCGCCGGGCTGCCACGTATTGAAGCCCGTCGTAGTATCCACAACATTCTTGCCGCTGCTCACGACCTCATACCACGGGGCCGCGCCGCGCACGGCGACGAGACACGAAACGGGATCCCAACTCAGCCGGTCGCCCGCAAAACCCACGCCCGGATAAGCCGCGTAGGCCATCGTCATCGGATTGTGTTCCGGCATCTCGTAAGTGACCCGCCGCCCCGAACTGGTCGAGCCGCCCTCGCCGTTGAACAGAATCGGCGTCGGCCATTTCGCACCCACCAGCGCGGCGGAAGCCGGGTCTTTTTGAAAGTTATACTCGGCGTCTTTCTGTTTGGCGTGAGGCGGGTAGTGACCGCCCATGACGTGCAGCAGCTTCACTTTTTTCGCGACCAGCGCAGAGTCGGCTTTCAGCAGGTTCGCCATATTCCGCATCGGCCCGACCGCTACGATGACCACGCTGCCATCCGGCTGCGCCGCCAACACCTGACGATACAACCGCACCGCATCCGGGTAGTCCACGCTGCTGGGGAATCGATGAGGAAAGCGCTTCACCAGTTCCGCAGAAAAACCGGGGCCAGCGAGAAACCCCGCGTCCTTCAACGTGCCCACCGGAATCTCCGGGCGCGCGAACCAAGTATTGATGCCGTCCAGACACGGCGCGATGGCCTCCGAAGAAATGCACCCCATCGTGGCCAGCAGCCGCGCCTCCCCGCGCTCGACCGCGCCGTGCAGGATGAATAACGCGCCCACATCATCGCAGTCCCCGCCCATGTCCGTGTCGAAGATGACATTCACCGGCGCGTCAGCCGCCCGCCCCGACGAGGCGGCGATGAACAGGGCGATGGTCGTGACCAAAAGCAGACGAGAAAAAGAGAGCATGAACACATCAGAAGCGAACCGTTGCCTTCGTCGATTTGCCCGGTGAAGCCGGTGAAGGGGATCGGGTCATGGAGAGCTTTTTCATTTTTAACCAGAGCGGACGGTTCCACGCCCTCATGGCTTTCTGCTTTTGAGGAAGGCCAGCAGATCGGCCAGTTCCTGCCTGGACAGTTGTTCATCCAAACCTTGCGGCATGACGGAGACGGTTCCGGGACGCAGGCCGGCGACATCTTTTCTGGGAAGATGAGTCTCGGCATTGGCTCCGGTGGCGAGCACGACTTCGTCGGCCGAGTCCTTCCGCAGCACGCCGCTGTGTTCTTCGCCGTCATGGGTGGAGACCACCACCGGCTCGTAACTCCGCACGAAGCTGGCGCTCGGATAGACAATCGCCTCCAGGAGATCGCGTTCGTTGCGGGCCTGCCCGATGTTCGTCAGGTCGGGACCGAGGGTGCCGCCCACGTAACCGATCTTGTGGCAGGCCAGGCACGAGGCTTTCGCCCCGTTGAAGACGGACTGACCACGGCGAATGTCCCCCGGCTTGGATTTCATCTCGCCCAGCAGCGCGTCGAGATGAGCGGCTTGTTTCGGGAGGTCCGTGTCGTGCGTTTGCAGGAAGGCAGCCAACTCGTCCGGCAAGGGCGCCGGGTAACGGGCGAAAAGGCTCTGGAGATTTCCAGCGGGCAGACTGCGCGCGGTTTTGGATTGCTGCAAAGCGGCCAGGACTTTGCGACCGACGGCCGCGTTGGGTTCCTGCTCGAAGACGGCGAGCAGGCGCAGCAGTTCCAGCGGGCTGACCCGGGGGATGGCGTCGGCGATTTTTCCCAGGACCGCCGGGTCCAGCTTCGCTCGCAACAGCACTTGCAACGCCTGGCCGCGACGCGCCGGGGTTTCCTGCGCATCGAGCGCGGCGAGCAGCAGCTCCACGACCGCCGGGTTGGAGACATCAATTTTTCCCGAGACCGCGAGCAAGGCGTTCAGGCGCGACTCGGTGGAGCGCCGGGGGTCTTGCGCGAGCGC